>CAZNQC010000036.1:0-4018 GCA_964574825.1 uncultured Sphaerobacteraceae bacterium
CGTGGGAGCGCTCCCTTGCATCTTCCGGGTCCGCGGGCGCATACTCGGCGCATTCAGAAACGGGTCAATACGTCGCGGCCACGCCTTCCGGGCGTTCCCATCCGTGGAGAAAGGAGCATCCTCTGCCAGTCGTGCGTTCGCCAGTGCCATCGACCGCCGGTGCTGACCCTGCGTGTATGCCAGGAGATTCCCACCCGGGGAACTTCCGTTCTTTCGCACCTCGAGGAGTTGACCATCATGTCCATGTTTGACACCCGCACCAACCGTCGCAAGATCGTGCTCGGATCGGCTGCTGTATTCGCCGCTGCCCCGCTCGCCAACTTCGGATTCGTCGCCGCCCAGGATGATGCCGCCGAGGATCAGCTCGAAATCTTTTCCTGGTGGACCACCGCCGGTGAAGCAGCCGGTCTCCAGCAGTTGTTCGACGCCTTCGCGGCAGAGAATCCGGACGTGGAGATCATCAACGCCGCCGTGGCCGGAGCTGCGGGCTCCAACGCCCAGGTTGCGCTGCAAACCCGTCTCTCGGCCAACCAGGCGCCCGATTCCTGGCAGAGCCACCCCGGGGCTGAACTCTGGGCCCGCTATGTCGAACCGGGTTACACCGAATCGGTCTCCGCCCTCTATGAGGAGCAGGGCTGGGGCGACAAGTTCCCCCAGGGCGTGATCGACCAGATCACCTTCGATGGTGAGATTCACCTCGTGCCGGTCGGCGTTCACCGGGGCAATGTCTTCTTCTATAACAAGCAGTTGCTGGCTGACAACGGGATCGAGGTCAACGACGACTGGACGCTGGACGACTGGCACGCGGCACGGGACACCCTCGCCGCGGCCGGGGTGCCCGCCTACGCCCTCGGATCGAAGGACACCTTCGCGGTGGTCCAGCTGTTCGAGAACATCCTGCTCTCCACGCTTGGTCCCGATGATTACACCGCCATCTGGACCGGTGGCATCGGCTGGGACGACGAGCGCGTCACCCAGGCGATCGAGGAACTGGCTTCCTACTTCGACTCGGTCAACAGCGATCACGCCGCGCTGACCTGGGACGGCGCGGCCGACCAGGTGTACGCCGGTACTGCTGGCTTCACCTCGATGGGTGACTGGCTCTACGGTGATGCGGTGGCCAAGGAGCAGGCCGAGAACATCGGCTGGGTCAATCACCCCGGCACTGGCGATACATTCGTGGCCGTGATCGACGGGTTCACGATGCCGGTTGGCGCACCGCACCCGGTCAACGCCAAGAACTGGCTGATCACGGCTGGTTCGCCGGAAGCCCAGGCAGCATTCGCACCGTACAAGGGCGCGATTCCGGCCCGCGTGGATGCCGATGCGAGTGGCTTCAACGAGTACATGCAGTGGTCGGCGGCCGCCTTTGGTGAGTCTTCCGTGGTGCCGTCGCTGGCGCACGGTGGCGCCGCCTCACCGCAGTTCCAGAACGCGGTCAACGAGGCGATTACGCTCTTCATTGTCGACCTCGATGTGGCCACGTTCCAGGATGCCCTGGTGATGGCTGGCGAGGAAGCCAACGCCTAGCGTCTCCAAGCGGGAAAGCCACCGCAGCCGGGGAAACCCATACAGCAGCCGACGGGCGCACGCCATATCGTCGCCCAGCGGCTGCTTAGGGTTTCCATACTGACGCCGGCATGTGGGTCGGTTGCCATGGCCAAGGCACCGAAAGGATCGGCCTGACGGCCGATGCGCTTCGCGCATGGATCGAGCCTGTCTCACATTCACCGATGGCGTGCAATTGGGCCGTTGAATACCGGGTCGACATGGAGTCGACCCCTACAAAACGTTCACTCAGCACTGTTATCACCTTGCCATATGAGGCCACTCCTGTTGTCCCAGGCCTCGTGAGACAGGCTCGATGCTTCGCTCCGCTCAGGATGACGATTACTCGCAGACATGACATTTCGCTGAAAACAGCCTGCGTCGGAATGACGGTTGTGTTGTGCAAGACAGACGGAAGGACAGCGCAGTATGGGCTCCGCCGCGCCCAATCCAACCCCCAATCGCCGGCGGGGTCTCATCCCGGAACGCTGGCAATCGCCGCTGGCGCTGGCCCCGAGCCTGGTCGCCATCCTGATCTTCGTCTACGGCTTCATCGGGTTCACGATCTGGGTCTCGTTCACCAACTGGAATTCACCGCGACAGGATCTTTCGATCAGCAACCCGCTGTTCGCCACCTGGCAACGTCTGTTCGAATCCACCCGTTTTCAGATCGATATCAGAAACACCATCGTCTTCACGGTGCTGTTTCTGATCGGATCGGTGGGGATCGGGTTGCTGCTGGCGATCGCTCTGGACCAGACCCTCCCGGCCCGGGCATTGATCCGCAATATCTTCCTGTTTCCCTATGCGTTGTCCTTCATCGTGACCGGTGTCGCCTGGCGCTGGATCTTCAACCCCGAATCCGGTCTCTCCAAACTGGCCGATATCCTCGGCGTCAACTGGTTTCTCGGCCTCTTCGGTGCTGGTCCGGTGTCCATGGACTGGCTCACTGATCCGCTCGTGATCGGCAACCTGCCGATGCCGGACGCGGTCAAGGCTCAGATCGGCATCCCCATCGCCATGATTCCGGTGATCATCGCGGCGGTTTGGCAACTCTCGGGCTTCGCGATGGCAATGTACCTGGCCGGGCTCGGCACGATCTCCCACGACATCCGGGAGGCGGCGGCACTCGATGGTGCGTCGACGTGGCAGACGTACCGGCACATCATCATCCCGCTGCTGCGGCCAATCACGATTTCAACGCTCGTCATCCTCGGGCATATCTCACTGAAAATCTTCGACCTCGTCTTTGCGATGTCTGGCAAGGGGCCAGGATTTGCGACCGACGTGCCAGGCATCTATGTCTACGAACAGACCTTTGGAGCGACCCGCTACAACCTTGGCGCGGCGGCCTCGATTTTCATGCTGATCCTGGTTTGCTGTGTGATGGTGCCGTACCTGGCACGTTCGTTGCGGGATGTTGAGAAATGAGCAGCGCCGACAGCACCCTCGGGCCAGACCCGATCACCCCGCATACGCACGCCGCGGCCCATCAGCGGTCGTTTCCGTGGAAGAAGGTCGCGACCTTCCTCATCATCGGGTTCGCAGTGCTCTTCTACCTGATGCCGATGTACGTGATGATCGCCTCGGGCCTGAAGAGTGCGACCAACGTCTCGATCGACAAGATGTGGGAGCTGCCGAACGACTTGTCGGGGGGAGGGTTCCGCGCCGCCTGGGACCAGCTCAGCCCGAACCTGCGGCAGAGCTTCATCCTGGTGATTCCGGCGACAATCCTGTCGTCGCTGTTTGGCGCGATCAATGGCTACCTGTTCTCGAAGTGGCGGTTTCGGGGCTCGGAGATCTTCTTCACGCTGCTGCTGTTCGGCATGTTCATCCCCTACCAGAGCGTGATCATCCCGCTGATCCAGTTCCTCGACCGGATCGGCCTCTACGGCACGATGCCCGGATTGATCCTGGTTCACGTTATCTATGGACTGCCGATCACGACCCTGATCTTCCGCAACTATTTCGCGAACATCCCCTACGAGATTGTCGAGGCAGCCCGGATCGATGGCGCCGGAATGTGGCAGATCTTCCGGCAGATCATGTTGCCCCTCTCGCTGCCCGCGTTCGTGGTGGTCGGTATTTTCCAGTTCACCAACATCTGGAACGAGTTCCTGTTTGGCCTGACCGTGATCACCAATCCACGCGAACAGCCGGTGACGGTGGCCCTGAACAATCTCAGTGGTTCGTTCTCGGTGAACTGGAACGTGGTGATGGCCGGGTCGGTGATCGCTGCGCTGCCGACGCTGCTCATTTACATCCTGCTTGGGCGGTTCTTCATTCGCGGGATGCTGGCAGGCTCGATGAAGGGGTAGCGCTCAAGCAGACCGGACCGACATGGTGTTGATGCCAGCCCGAGGGGAAGGCCACACGCCAGCCAATTTCCTCAAGCCGAAGGTGGTTTCTGCGGCTGGCTGGGCCTTCCGTACTGCGATCGGGCGGGACACACTTGCATCAACGATTCTGC
>CAZNQC010000036.1:4118-7999 GCA_964574825.1 uncultured Sphaerobacteraceae bacterium
TGATGGACTCACGGCCACGATTCGCGTAGAGCGGAAGGTGACGGCACGCGGTTACCGGACTGGAGCTACGCCTGGGTGGGCGGCGACCGGTGTCTCCCGGTCGGCTGGGGATCCGGTTCGTGCTCGTCTTGCCTGCGGGACGGCCTCGGCGGTTGGCGATGCCATCATCGACCGGCTGGCGAAGGTCATCGAGGCCGGTTCCTGAATCATTCCGGTGACAGCTTGCCGCCAGGTATCGGTTTGCGCCACGGTTGGCACCCGGCCTCCAAGGCTTTCGGCAATGACGACGGCAAGCAGGAAGACCCCCACAACGAGTAGAACGTCCACGACACCCTCCAGTTCTCAACACAATGCGGCCGTACGGTCTGGTGCGTGGTTTCCATTGTGAAAGTGAGGTGCCGGAATGTCGTTAGCCTGTTGTCTCGATCCGTGGGATGGTTGGGCCAATGTGGCATGGACAGGTGAAATTTCCGGACAGTCATCGGCTGGGACCGGGTAGACTTGGGGCAGGAAGTCCGTTTGTCACTGCCCCACGTTTCCATGTCCTGAAAGCTCCACATGACCGAATTGCACGACATCGAAGACCGCGAGGACATCCTCCGGCTCGTTACCACGTTTTATGGCACGCTGTTCGATGATCCGGTGCTGGGTCCGATCTTTCGGGATGTGGCCAAGGTCGACCTCGAACGCCACATCCCAACCTTCGCCAATTTCTGGGAGAACATCCTCTTTCAGACCGGCGCCTACCGGGGTGGACTGATGGCGGCCCACATCCGGGTGCACTTGCTCGAACGGCTCGATGTCCATCACCTGCAACGGTGGCTGGATACCTGGGAGACCACCGTGGACAGCCTGTTCATGGGGCCACGGGCGAACCACGCGAAGGTGCAGGCGTCGCGGGTGGGGGTGAACATGTTCCAGCGTTTGGCGATGTTCGACCGGCAACAATCGATGATGGCGGCAGACAACCTTCCGCGCTGAGTGGACGCATGACGTGTCTGATGGTTGCCCCGGGAGTGCAGGCGAGTCGCCAGATCCGGTCCCGCTCGAACACCCATGGGTTCCTGGCCAAACTCCGGGCGGACGACCCTCCGCTACGCTCCGGGGTCCGCCCCTACCCCGGCACGGCGAGTGTCACATGGACATGAGCGATGCATGAGGAGGGCCTGCCCGAAGGGAGAGCCCTCCTTTCTTGTCTGCGAATTGGAAGATCAGACTGGTGGTTATACGTTCCCCTCGGTTGGCGTCCAGGTCCAGTTGGCGATTTCGGGCGGATCGGCAAAATGCTCGTAGGCGTAGGCCGTGGACTGCTTGATCAGTTCGTCCAGCTGGTCGACGTAGGTTTCGGCGACCGAGCCGAAGCGGACCGCACGTTTCATGGCGCTCTTCGCCAGGTGATAGCGGCTCATGCCGTTCAGCACCACCATGTTGAACGGGGTGGTGGTGGTGCCCTGCTCATTGAAGCCACGGACGTGGAAGCGGTGAGCGTTCGCCCGGCCGTGGACGACCTCGTGAATGGCGCGCTGGTAGCCGTGGAAGGCGAAGATCACTGGCTTGTCGGCCGTGAAGAGGTCGATGAACTCGGTCTCACTCATTCCATGCGGGTGCACGTAGCGGGTGAAGAGGGTCATCAGGTCGACGACGTTGACCACCCGAACCTTGATGCCCGGCACGTTATCGCGGAGCCATTCGGCGGCGGCGAGCGTCTCCATCGTCGGCACGTCGCCCGCGGCCGCCAGCACCACGTCCGGTTCTTCCGTCGCAGAGGCAGTTCCGGCCCATTCCCAGATCGAGGCACCCCTGGTGCAGTGGTCGATTGCTTCCTCCATCGTCAGGTACTGCAGGTGCGGCTGCTTGTCGGACACGATCAGGTTCACGTAGTTGCGGCTGCGGAGGCAGTGATCGGTGACAGAGAGCAGGGTGTTGGCGTCGGGCGGCAGGTAGATGCGGGAGACGGTGCCTCGCTTGGAGAGCATGACATCGACCAGGCCGGGGCCCTGGTGGCTAAAGCCGTTGTGATCGTTTCGCCAGCAGGTCGAGGAGAGCAGGATGTTCAGGGACGGAACCGGGTTGCGCCAGGCGAGATCGTTCGACTCCTGGAGCCACTTGGCGTGCTGCACAGTCATCGACGCCGAGACCATCGCGAAGGCTTCGTAGGTCACGTAGAGGCCGTCCCGGCCAGTCAGGTTGTAGCCTTCGAGCCAACCCTCGCAGAGGTGTTCGCTGAGCACCTCCATCACCCGGCCGTTGACCGAAAGATGATCGTCGATCGGGATGATCGGTCCGACGAAGTTGCGGTCATCGGCCTGGAGGATCGCGCCGAGCCGGTTCGAGGTCAGTTCGTCGGGGCTGAAGACGCGGAAGGCGTCCGGATTGTCCCGGTAGACATCGCGCAGGAGCACGCCCATCGGATGGGTGTTCTCGACTTCCACCGTGCCCGGGATGGGAACCTCGACAGCGTAGTCGCGGAAGTCCGGCAGATTCAGGGGCGTGCCGGATCCGCCATTGGCGGCAGGGTTGGCGCCCATCCGCCGCTTGCCGGCCGGGGCCAGAGCGGCCAGTTCCGGGACCAGCCTGCCTTCAGCGTCGAAGTGATCGTGGGGGTGATAGGAGAGCAGCCACTCCTCCAGCATCTGCAGGTGTTCGGGGTTCTCGCGGACCCCAGAGAGTGGCACCTGGTGTGAGCGGAACGTGCCTTCGACCGGCAGGCCGTCGACGACCTTGGGGCCAGTCCAGCCCTTGGGAGTGCGAAGCACGATTGCGGGCCATTTCGGCCGCTCGGTGACGCCGTGTTCGCGGGCTGATGTCTGGATCGCCCGGATTTTGGCGTAGCTTTCGTCCATGGCAGTCGCGAACGCCTGGTGAATCACGGCAGGGTCGTCGCCCTCAACGAAGATGACTTCGTAACCCTGGCCCTCCAGGGTCTGCCGGACTTCGTCGTCGGTGGAGCGACCCAGCACCGTCGGGTTGGCGATCTTGTAACCGTTGAGGTGCAGGATCGGCAGCACCGCGCCATCGTGAACGGGGTTGAGGTAGTAGGTGGACTTCCAGGAAGCGGCGAGCGGACCAGTCTCGGCCTCACCGTCACCGACCACGGCGATCGCGACAAGATCCGGATTGTCGAAGACCGCACCAAAGGCATGGGTCAGCACGTAACCCAGCTCGCCGCCTTCGTGGATTGAACCAGGCGTGGTGACCGAGACGTGGCTGGGAATGCCGCCCGGCTGCGAAAACTGGCGGAAGAGCAGCCGCATGCCAGATTCATCAGCTGAAATGTCCGGGTAGATTTCCGAATAGGTGCCTTCCATGTAGACCTGCGCGACCAGGGCTGGTCCGCCATGGCCGGGTCCGGCGAGATAGATGGCATCGAGATCGTGTTGCTGGATCAGGCGGTTGGCGTGAACGTAGACGAGATTGAGCCCGGGCGAGGTGCCCCAGTGGCCGAGCAGGCGGGGCTTGATATCGTCCGGCACCAACGGGCGCCGCAGGAGGGGATTCTCGCGCAGATAGATCTGCCCGATGGTGAGGTAGTTCGATGCTTCCCAGTAGCGATTGAGAAGATCGAGTTCCTCCGCGGTGAGCGGATTGCCGGACGGAACCGCTCCTGTCGCAACGGGCATGTCGGCCGGGACTGCGCTGGAGATCGCGGGATCGAAGACGAAGGTGGGTGAGGAACTCACGAAGTCAACTCCTGCAGGTGAGTGAGGGGACGACCCGACCCGGCGACGCGTCTGCCGGGGGTTGTGTGACAGGCGCGCCGCTGGACCTTTCAGCAGTTGGTCCGGGCCTCGTTGCCCAGTCCAGGCACTGATTCCTCACCGGTGGGTGAGGACCATTGGCAGCCTACGCCAGGCCACATGCCAACTCCACACTACCAAAGA
>CAZNQC010000036.1:8099-22136 GCA_964574825.1 uncultured Sphaerobacteraceae bacterium
CGAACTGCCGGAGAGCGCTCGATTGATTCGCGGATAGACGGGCCAGCAGAGACATTGCCGGGTAGAATGGCGCAACGATCGTGGGCTGCATCCAGGCCACCGAAGGTGAGCATGTTCTCACCACGGCTGAACGACGATGTGTCGGTCGGATCACGCCCGCGAACACACCGAAAGGGACATCTTCATGACCGATTCGAATCCACGCGGAATTTCGGGACCACTCGCAACCCTGCACCGCCAGTTGCGGGCTGGTGTGATCACCCGGCGCCACTTCCTGGAAGCCTCGGCCGCGCTTGGCGTCTCGATTGCCGCGGCATCATCGCTGGCCGGCTCGGCGTCCGCCCAGGATGCCTCACCCGCCGCATCTTCCGGTGCGAGCCTGGCGCCGTCATCGAACACCGAGGGCCAGGAACGCGGAGCAGGTGGCGAACTGCGGCTTCTCCAGTGGCAGGCTCCGAGCCAGATGAGCCCGCACAACTCGACCGGCGACAAGGATGTGCTCGCATCGCAGCCGGTGCTGGAACCACTGATGCACTACGCGCCGGACTCCTCGCTGATCGCCAACCTGGTCAAGGAAGTGCCCAGCGTGGAGAACGGACTGCTGGCCGAGGATTCCAGCTCCGTCACCTTCAACCTGCTGGAGGGCGTGACCTGGAGTGACGGTGAGCCGTTCACCGCCAACGATGTGGTGTTCACCTGGGAATGGGTCACCGATCCAGCCAGCGCCACCAACACCGCCGAGATCTGGGGCGACATCGCCAGCCTGGAAGCAATCGACGACCTGACGATCAAGGCAACCTTCAACAATCCGACGCCGCTCTGGTTCGTACCGTTCACCAACAACGGCGTGGGCTCAATCTATCCGCAGCACATCCTGGCGGAGGGGTCGATCGACGACTTCCGGCTCAACCCGATCGGGACCGGCCCCTACGTGGTGGAATCGTTCTCGGTCAACGACCAGGTGGTCTACGCGGTCAACGAGAACTATCGCGAACCGAACAAGCCGTATTTCAGCCGGGTCATCCTCAAGGGTGGTGGTGACGCGGCGTCTGCCGCCCGCGCCGTGATTCAGACCGGTGACTATGACTTTGCCTGGTACACGCAGATTGAGCCAGAACTGCTGCAGAGCATGGAATCCGACAACAGCCCGGGCGTGTTTGCCATTTATGACGGCGCCTATGCCGAGCGGCTGCATCTCAACATGTCGGACCCGAATACCGAAGTCGACGGCCAACGCTCTGAGGTCAACACGCCCAACCCCACCCTCAGCGACCCGGCGGTGCGGGAGGCAATGTCCCTGGCGATTGACCGCCAGCTGATTGCCGACCAACTCTTCTTTGCCGACTACGGTGAAGGCCCCAGCAACAGTGTGATCTCCGGCAACCCGTTGATCGCGTCCGAGAACACCAGCTGGGAGTTCAACCCGGAGAAGGCCCGGGAAGTCCTCGAAGCGGCGGGATGGACCGGTGACGGCACGCGCTCGAAGGATGGGGTGGATCTGAAGATCACCTACAACACCACCATCAACCAGGTGCGGCAGAAGATCCAGGCCATCGTCAAGAAGAACCTCGAGGATGTCGGTTTCAGCGTGGAACTGCTGCAGACTGATGGCTCGATCTACTTCGACTCGGCCGAAGGCAACGACCAGAACACCGGTCACATGTACTACGACATGAACATGCACCAGATTGGCGCTGGCTCGCCGCTGCCGCTGAACCTGATGCGCCGCTGGTATGCCGGGCCGGACAACGAGAACGTCGCCCAGGCGGCCAACGGCTGGAGCGCCCTCAACGCCCAGCGCTATGTCAACCCAGACTACGATGCGATTCTGGAAGCGGCCGAAACGACGCTCGATGCCGAAGAGCTTCGAGGCCAGCTGGTGGAAATGAACGACATCGTGATCAACGACTGGGTCGTGATTCCGTTGGTTGACGCCGCCGAAAAGTACAGCCGGGCACGCTGGCTGAACGAGGAAAACATCGGCGCGGGACAGTTCGAGTTGCTCTACTGGAACATCGCCAACTGGAACGGCGACCGCCCGTCCTGACGCCATGTGCTGCGAGGCGGCCGATTCGCTCCGGACGTGATTGCAGGGCCGCGTCCAGAAGTCTGCGCTGATGGGTCGCGATCTTCGTGACGCGTGGGGAGGCCCACACGGCAACCAGACCAGGCTTTCACCACATGCTGCGGCAGGTTGCCTGGGGCCTCCCCACTGGATCAGATATGCCTGGTCTGCGCCATACTTCTCCCTCCTGCTCAACCTGCCATGTCAATGATGCCCAGCACGCAGAACGCCGCCGTGGATAGCTCCACGGCGGCGGTTTGGTTCGATCCTCTCCGACTGGACCAAGGTGTCAGGCTGCTACCGGTGTCAACGTGGATTCAGGTCCATAGGTGCCGACTTCAACTGGCTTGCCGTCTGGCGCGGGTCGCCACCGTTCGATCAGCCACAATCCGAGCGCCGCCGCCACGATCCAGGCACCCAGCACGGCCCAGTTCTGCCAGAGGTTGGCATTGTCGAAATAGACAATGTTGCGCACGGCCCGGCTGGTGGCCCCGTACGGCATGATCGGATTGAAGAACCGGTAGAACGCCGGCACGAACTGGACGGGAATCGCGGCGCCTGACGAGGTCATGCCCAGGCCGACGAAGACGAACATCACGACCAGGGTCGACAGGCCACCCGCCAACCGGCAGATGCAGGCGGCACCCAGTCCAACCGCCGTGACATTCAGGATCGCGGTGGCAATCAGGAGCGGCATGTTGGCCCCGAACGAATCGAACACGAGCCGGAGCAGAAGACTGGCAATCACGCCCATTACCAAACCGTAGACCGGTAATGCCCGCAGCAGCGTCCGCAGGTTGAGCAGGTCTTTCGCCACGGTGCTGAGCATGGTGACACCGACGTAGGCCGACAGCGTGACGGCGAGGGTGAACCACATCTGGCCATTGCCTGCGAGGTCGTTCCCATCGAGCGGAACGAGGTCACGCACCATCACGGGCATCCCCATCTGGGCCGCGACATTCTGCAACGGGGCCATGCCCGCCGTGGCCAGGGCCGGGCTGCCAGCGGTCGCAACGTAGAGGATGGCCGACTGCTCGATCATGGTGTCCGGAACGATGGCAGCGTTGCGGTAGTCGATCCCGGCCGCGCGATCCTCCGGTGTCGCACCCAGCACCAGGGCCGCGCTGACATCCTGGCGCTCGATGGCGGCCCGGGCCGCCTCGGCATCTGGCAGGGCCAGCACGGTGAACTGGTCGCCGACACCACCTTGCAGGGCGGCGACCAGCGGTGCCACGGCGTCCTCCGGACCGGCAATGGCGACCGGCACCTCGTGCGGGCTGGGGGATTTCATGGCCGGCAGATACGCGAGGACTACCACCGAGACCAGCAGCACGGGAAAGATGAAGATCCTGATGTAGTGACGAATCTGTTCCTTGAATCGTTCGTTCATGGTGAAACTCCCTGGACCTTCGCACCAGCGACGGATAGGCGACACGATGGGCCGGCGGATATCAACCGCTGATGGCTGCGGGTTCGGGGCTGGCGGAGTCGGCAAGGGGCCGTCCTTCACCAGGCGATACCGACCGTGATTTCCAGCGATTCACCAGTTCGAGCGCGGCCATGCCAGCCACGATCCAGAGCACCAGTACCAGCCAGTGAGACCACAATCCCGCCCCATCGAAATACATCACGCTCTTCACGGCGTTGGTTGTGGCCGGGAACGTCAGGACGTTGTGAGCCAGGCGGTAGACCCCGGGCACGAAGCCCACGGGAACCGATGCCCCGGAGGCCGTCATGCCGAGGGCGATGAAGATGAACAGGGAAATGAGGACGGAGAGGGGGCCGAGGAGGCGGGTGAAGACTGCCGCCGCGAACCCGGCGGCAACGACCGTCAGCAAGCCAGTGATGAACAACGGCAGGAATGGACCATCCACCGCTCCCACTACCACATGGGTGAGGAACCAGACCCAGAAGGAGACGAAGGCGCCAAACAGGGTCATGGCGATGGCGAGTGGCTTCACCTGCAGCAGGTTGGGCGCCATGGACGAAATCGTGGTGACGCTGATGAATCCGGCGAGGGTGACCGCCATGGCGAAGAACATCGAGCCGATACCGGCACTGTCACTCTGGTTGAGACCAACGAGGTCACGCACCACCAGGGGCGTGCCGAGTTCCATGGCCAGCGTTTGCAGGGGAAGCAACGAGGCCGAGGCCTGTGTCGATCCAGCCGCTGTGGCCACGTAGGCAACGGCAGCCTGCTCCTGCAGATCCGCCGGAGGTGCCGGGACCGCGCTGTAGGTGTTGCCAACGGTGCGGTCACCCGCATCCGGGACGAGCACGAGAGCGGCCCCGAGCGACCGGTCTTCGACCTGCTGGCGGGCGGTGGCAGCATCGGGCAGGAGCACCAGATGGAACCGGTCACCAAGCTCCTGCTGGTAGTCATTCATGACTGTTGCATCGACACCGACCACGCCAATCGCCACGTCGTGGGGTTGGGGCGCCCGCATGGCGGGAATGTAGGTACCGATCATAATGAGGACCATCAGGATGGGGAAGACAAAAAGCCGCGAGATCCGGCGCGCGGCCGGGCCCTCTTGCATGGACATCATCGAGGTGCGCCCCACAGTGGAAAGTCGAAGGAACGGAGTTGGCCATGGAACCCAGGACAGGCGGCCAGCAGAAGCGATATTATATTTCTAGAGATACATCTGTCAATGATGTATTCAGGATTGGCGGGAGAAACCCATGAACATGATCGACCTCCTCCTGCTGGGACGCCTGCTGCAGCGCCTCGGCTCGTTGGAACTGCAGCAGGCATCGCCGGTGGATGCCACAGCCACCCCGGCCGAGATCCTGTTGCTGAGCGAAGTGTTTCGCAGCGAGTCCGCCACGATCGGCACCCTGGCAACCCGCACCGGCTTCGTGCAAAGCCACGTCTCGACGCTCGCAGCCCGGCTGGCAGAGCGCGGCCAGCTCCATCTCGAGTCTGACCCTGCCGATCGCCGCCGGACGTTGGTATCCCTGCCGCCGGGGGTGATGCACACGATCAAGGCAACCCTGATGGACGATGCCACGCCCCTGCTGGCTGAACTGGTTGGGGACTCCTCACCAATTCCGGCCAGCGAGGTGGAAGCGAGTCTCGCCCTGCTGCTGAATCGCCTGCGTGAGCGCTTTCCGGGGATGGATGCCAACATCGTGACGCTGGAAGCGAACCCGCGATGATTGGGGAACCGCCACCCGGCAGCGGGCCGAATATCGGGGTGACCGGAATGCCGTCGCCGCCCCGGCTCCCCGCGCTGCCGGCTCCGTATGACGTGGCCCTGCACGACACCATCGCCTACATCCAGGCCCGGTTCGAGCCCCTGGCCATCATCGCCAGCGGCACCATCATTCGCGGTGCGTACCACGCCAGCAGCGATTTGGACCTGGTGGTGATCCACGAGCAGCCGTGGCGGCAGCGGGTGCAGCGTGTCTTTCACGACGTAGCGGCCGAGATGTTCGTGAACCCACCCTTCCAGGTGCGACGAGCATTCAGCAACGACGCCCGCAACGCACGTCCGGTGATGGCCCACATGCTGGCGACGGGTGTTGTCGTCCTCGACACTGCAAATCTGGCCAGTGACCTCCAGCAGGAAGCCAAGGCGGTGCTGGAAGCGGGGCCGCAAGTGGATGCGGCGTGGCTGGAGCTGCGTCGCTACGCTGTGGCCACCGCGTTCGAAGACGCAGAGGATCTCGTGACCGACGATCCCGAGCGGTCAAAGACCCTTGCCCTGCACGCCCTGACCGAAGCCATCACGTGGTGGTTTCCGGCGAATGGGCTGTGGCAACCCCGGTCCAAGGACCTGCTCGCCGAGTTCGAACGCCATCGCCCTGAACTCGGTGCCCTGGCTCGAATGGCAATCGAGGACGGCTCGCTCTCCTCGATGCTCGAAGGTGTGGCGCCGATCCTGCAGGCCACGATCGGCGCGACCGGCTTCTACCCGTGGGAGTCCGAACCGGAAGCGCTCACGCCCTGATCTTCATCGCCGCGTTGCCGGGAAGCAGTTCAATCGATGTGATGGTGGCCTGCCGAGCACCGGGCCAGTTCATCCCCCTGCGCCACACGACCTGAATCACAGGCACCTGCCCGACCGGCCTTGCCGGTGTAGTTGCCATGGTGTAACATCGGCGGCATCTAAATCATTGCCCTGGTGTAACACGTGCCGGCGAGGACCCTATCGATGGCCTGTCCCGCCGCTTACCGTGATACCGAAAGGAGACGGCACCGCCTCACACTCCGGGTCTCCATACGTTCAACCGCATCGCGTAATTCATTCCAAACTGGTGAGAGAATTCCATGCCAACCCAGAATTCGGCCACTGATCCCCGTCTTCGCGTATCCCGCCGCGGCTTCATGGCTGCCAGTGGAGCCGGTGCCGGCTTCGCCGCCGCCACGATCGGCGCCATTCCGTTCGCCCAGTCCGTCGCCGCCCAGGAACAGGGCTGGGACGAAGAGCACGACGTCGTGGTGGTGGGATCAGGCGGAGCAGCCTTTGCCGCCGCCGTCACCGCGCATCAACTCGGCAGCGATGTGGTCATGTACGAAAAGGGTGCCTACGCTGGCGGCACAACCCTCGTTTCCGGTGGCGGCATGTATATCCCGGACAGCACGCCGCTCCGCGAGATGGGTGTCGAAACGTCGCGCGACGAGACCATCAAGTACATGGCACGCTATTCGTGGCCACACCTGTACCAGCCAGAGCACGAAACGCTTGGCCTGCCCCAGCACGACTTCGACATGATCACCACCTACTATGACACTGCCGCCGAGGCGATGGATTTCATCGAAGCATCCGGCGCGCAGGAGTGGGCCGTGCAGCACATTGGCACCCGCGGCGTGCCGAATGTCGACTACATGGATCACTTCGAGGAAAACCTCACGCCCGCGGGCAACACGCTGGTCACCATCGATGCCGACGGCAACGAAGCCGGTGGCGGTGAACTCATCGCCCGGTATGTTGCCTGGGCAGAGGGTGCCGGGGTGCCGCTGTACCTCAATCACCGCGTTGAGCGGGTGATCCTGAACGCCGACGGCGCCGTCATCGGCGTGGAAGTGTCGGTGGTGGACCCGTCTGCGGCGGGCGCCACGCCGGAAGCCACCGCGGTGACCGGCGACACGATCGCCATTCGCGCACGCAAGGGTGTCATTTTCGGCAGTGGTGGTTTCGCCCGCAACGAGTCGCTGATGCACCACCTCATGCCTGCGCCGTACTACGGCGGCTGCTCGGCTCCTACCAACGAAGGCGATTTCCTGCGGATCTCCTCCTCGGTCAACGCCAAGCTCGGCAACCTGCACAACGTGTACCGCAACCAGGGTATCTACGAGCAGGCCATCGCCAGTTCCGGCGCCTACAACTGCATGTGGTTCCTCAGCGGCGATTCGCTGCTGGTGGTGAACAAGCACGGCAAGCGCTTCGTCAACGAGAAGCGCAACTACCAGGACCGCCCGATGGCCCACTTCGACTGGGATCCGAACAACGCGGTCTGGGACAATCTGCTCGGCATCCTGGTGTATGACGAGCGGGTGAGCAAGAACTGGGGCACCGGTTTCCCATTCCCCAAGGACCCCACCACCACGCCGTACATCATCTCGGGTGACACGCTGGAAGACCTCGCGGCCGCCATTCAGGACCGGTTCGCCAGCCTGCCCAGCATCACCACCGGGCTGCAGTTGACCGGGGACTTCACCGAGAACTTCCTCGCCGAAGTCGCCCGCTACAACGAGTTTGCCGCCGCGGGGGTGGACGACGACTTCCAGCGCGGTGACTTCCAGTACGACCAGGAATGGCCATCGGCACCATACGCCGAGACCCGCGACATCGAGGAATGGCCGTCCGCCGATCAGGCCAACTCGGCCATGTATCCGCTGAGCGAAACCGGCCCCTACTACGCTTTCATCGTCGCAGCCTCGGCGGTGGATACCAACGGTGGCCCGGTCATCAACACGGAAGGCCAGGTCATCACCTGGAACGATCAGCCAGTGGTTGGTCTCTACGGCGCGGGCAACGCCGTCGCCTCGCCAGGGGTAAACGCCTACTGGGGCGGAGGCATGACGCTCGGCAACGCCCACGTGTGGGGCTACCGCGCGGCGAAGCACGCGACCGAATCGGAAGAAATCCCGGTCTAGCACGCATCTCCACCTGGCTACACGGAAGGGGCGGAGATCCTCCCCTTCCGTGTAGCATGCTGTTCCAGCCAGTCGTCACGCTCACGCCTACCCGGCCAAGGACCACCTGATGTCTCGCCCACTCAGCCAACTCATCCATCACCGCATTCAGGAAGGTTCCGGCTCGCCGCGAACGATCACCCTGCATGACTACCGGCAGCACGGCGAGGATGTGAAAGACTACGGCGTGGCTGCCGCCCCGCATGGCCGCGTGATCAGCCTCGAGTCCTACAAAGGCGTCTTTGTGGGGCGTGACATCGTCGGGTTCACCTGGTTCGTTGGCCCGAATGACCGGCCTTCACCCCTCTTCTTTGGCGACGCATTGGCCGAAATCGAACGGTTCCTGTGGGACGAGATCGACCGGCAGAGCCAGGAACCGGCCGAACTTCCGTTCCTGGTCGGAATCGGGCAGGGCGGCATCATGGCGCTGGCCGCCGCGGCAGCCGTGCCGGATCTGCTTTCTGGTGTCGTCGCCATCGACGCCTACCTGCCAGTCGTGCCGGGCTGGGAGCCGCCCCTGGCGCCGCTGGCCGGGTTGCCGGTGCTGCTGCTGGAACACGACACATTCGCGCCACCCGCAGGCGATCATGTCCTGCACGGTGACCGGCTGGTTTCGGCACTGACCGGCTGGGGTGGCCAGGTTGCACGGCGCTCGGACCTGAGCACTGCAGAGTTGCTGGCGGAGTTGCCAACGTGGGTTGCCAGCCAGACGGTTCGCCACCAACCGGGCGCCACTGTCGACGGCTAACCGCCGATCACGACCGATTGGTGGTACGCTCCACTCTGGATTCATCCGCAGCGCGCACCAACGGAACCTCATCCCAGATGCCCGATTCCATTCGTCGCCAGACAGCCACCCAGATCATCACCGGGCTTCCCGTTTTTGGAGGCTGGGTCAACGCCATTAGCGAGTACGACACGCCCCATGGCCGCGCTGGCGCCCGCCAGATGGAGGTGCTTTGGGCCATCCGGCACAACCTCATCCCCGGCTCTCCGGTTACCGCCTCCTCCATCACCACCTTTCTCAACGTCCAGCCCAGTGTCGTCACTCGAGTGCTGGCCAAGCTCGAAGCCAGTGGTTTCATCGAGCGGGTTGGTCTCGCCCGCGACCGCCGGGCCAGTGAGATTCGCATCACCGAGAAGGGCATCGCCATCAGCCGCTTTGTCGAAGAGCTCTACTACGAGGAAGTGGCGGTGGCGCTGGCCGATTTCTCCGACGAGGAGGTCGAGCAGCTGGGCGTGTACGCTGCCCGCCTCCACGAGATTGGTGTCCGGCTACTGACCGCGCGAAAGCACCGCAATCATGGCGGGGCACCTGACGACCTGGCGCCGGATGAGGATTGAGATCGGGTTGCTCGTGCCGATACCAGATGTGGGATTGAAGTCGTCGAGCCAATGTAACGGAGGCGGCTTCTATCGCACGCTGATGCGTTCGCGCTGGATGGTCATGTCAAACTGCTTTCCCCGCTGGAGTGCCTGACCGAAGTGAAACTCGATCACTTCAATCTCTTCCTGAATCCGGCGAGGTGAGTCCACGTTTGGAACCTTGATCCAGAGTCTCCCCGCCCCCGCGGCAAACTTCCCGCGCTCTCCTTCCGGAATCATCCGTCGATAATTCTTGAAGTCCTTGTCATGCGTGATAACCACCAGCCCCTCAAAAGACCCCAAGATGGCCAGAAGCTGGTCGGGGGCCGAAACCGAGACGACATCGCGGCTAAAGATCACTTCATGACCGCGATCGGACAGGAATTGCGCCACATCGCTCCGCACGTTTTCATCGCAAAGGAAACGGATCCGAACCGGCACCAGGTCCTCCCGCTCCTATGCGGCCTCTGCTGGCGGCTCAAACGCACGAACTGCTTCCAGGTCAGTCGCTCGGAGGGTTGGATAGAGAGCAAGTATGCGTTCGTCTCCATAGTCGGCATCCATCAATTCCAGAATCGCCGACACCGGAATTCGAGTTCCGGCAAAGACCCAGGCATTGCTCATAACGTATCGATTGCGTTCGAATCGACCATAGTGGTCCGATCCGCGCCGCATTGACTCACGAGCAAGCTGCTCACTTTCCTTGCGGACATCCTCCAACTGGATCACCATGACCAGTTGTCCTGATCCGTCGGCCGCCTGCCACTCACCGGTATGTGGATGGCGGAACACAACTCGCTGGTCAAAGACTCGAATTGCAAGCTCAGACCACGGGGAGTCGCTGAACTTGCGCAGGTAGTCACTTGCCTGCCGCAATTCCTCCAGCTTGATATCGTCTTTCGTTCGGAGGATTGCCAAGGTTCGAAGGTTGACGAGGTCCTTGAATGTATAGATTCGGCGGAACGGCCCAGACGACCGCCGTGTGATGTATTCCGGGAAGAACACGTCGGTGTCCTCCCAGTACTTCAACATGCGATCACTAATGCCAGCGAGCCTGGCTGTCTGTTGGGCCGTGAAGGCCATCATTTCCGACATAGTGAGGCTCCAAATACATGCCACAACCGTATATCCATCAGAAATCCAGTATCAATCGGTGTCAACCCGTACGAACGTCTTTCTGTCGACTGGGAGGCCACCCGAGATCGTGATTCAAACACTACCCATTGTCGCTGCCCAATGTCAGCAGAGACAAGGACGGCATTCTCGGGCATACTTCCTGCAGTTCGACCCGGAGACGCTTCCGGGCCCATGACATGGAGAGTTTGGACGGATGACTGCACACGGTGACGCACCGATCGTCTGCCGCGGAATTCGAGGCGCCACCACCGCCGCCGCGAACACCGCCGAGGATATCCTCGAAGCCACCGAGGAACTGGTGAAGGTCCTCATCAACCTGAACCACCTCGACACCGAAGACATCGCCAGCGCCATCTTTACCACGACCCCGGACCTGACCGCGTGGTTCCCCGCCCTGGCGGCGCGGGAATTCGGCTGGACCGAGGTGCCGATGATCTGCACCCACGAGATGGCGGTTCCGGGGTCGTTGCAGAAGGCGGTTCGCGTGCTGGTGCATGTCAACACCACCAAATCCGCGTCGGAAATGCGCCACGTCTACCTCAAGGGCGCCAAGCAACTCCGGCCGGAATGGGGTATCTCCGACGAGGAGCTGGCCAGCTTGCTGGCCGAGACCGCTCCCGTCGCCGGCTGACCATCACCACGGCGAATCTCGCCCGCTTCCGGTGCTCTATGCTTGAGCATGCATGGACGTTATTTCGATCTGCCCAACCCGCTGTGGAGAACCTGCCATGATCATCATCATGAAGTCCGGCGCCGAGCGCGACGTTATCGATCCCGTCATCACCCGCATCGAAGAGTTGAGCCTCAAGGCCCACCCAATTTTCGGCGAGAACCAGACCATTATCGGGGTGGTTGGCCTGCCGTTGCCGCCCACCCTCGACGAGATGTTCGAAGTGATGCCGGGTGTGGAGCAGGTGGTACGCGTGTCCAAGAAGTACAAGCTGGCCGGCTGGGACTTCCACCCGCAGAAAACCGTCATCCACATCGACGATGTCGCGATTGGCAGCGATGAGGTCACGATCATCGCTGGTCCGTGCTCGGTTGAGTCGGAAGAGCAGACGATGGAAGCCGCCCGTGCCGTCAAGGCGGCCGGGGCGAAGCTGCTGCGCGGGGGTGCCTACAAGCCGCGCACCTCTCCGTACGAGTTCCGTGGTCTCGGGGTGAAGGGTCTCGAAATCCTCGCCCAGGCACGCGAGGAAACCGGTCTCAAGATCATCACCGAGGTCATGACCCCGGCCGATGTCGAGACGGTCGGCAAGTACACCGACGTGTTCCAGATCGGTGCCCGCAACTGCCAGAATTACCTCCTGCTGGAGGAAGTCGGCAAGGCCGGCAAGCCAGTGATGATCAAGCGCGGGCTTTCGGTGCTGATCGAAGAGTGGCTGCTGGCCGCCGAATACGTGATGGCCCAGGGCAACCCGAACGTGATCCTCTGCGAGCGTGGCATCCGCACCTACGAAACTGCCACCCGCAACACGCTCGATGTCTCGGCGGTGCCGGTGCTGCAGAGCATGTCGCACCTGCCGGTGTTCATCGATCCCAGCCACGCCGCTGGCAAGCGCGCATTCGTCTCCGCCCTCTCCCTGGCCGGTATCGCCGCCGGGGCTGATGGCCTGATCATCGAAGTCCATCCAAATCCGGACATGGCGATGTCCGACGGCGCCCAATCGCTCGACTTCCAGGAATTCGACGACCTGATGCCGAAGATTGCCGCCGTGGCCGACGCCGTTGGGCGCACGCTGCCACTGCCGACGGCTGCCGCCGTCTAGAGTGCTCCATCCATCGGGTTCACGAACACCAACCGGGGAGGCCAGCGCGGCCTCCCCGGTTGCATGTCCAGGCCTCACCCGGAAGCGATCGATGCCCAACGTTGTTCTCCGCCTGGTTGAAGACGCAGATTATGACCACCTCTTTGGATTTGGTGGGCAGTCGGTTGTGGGCGGCGAATCCGGGCGATTTCGCGACCGGGCGGATTTCGACATCGAACTGGACCGGTTGCGTCGCGACAAGTCGGTCGTGCTGCGAGCGGTGGTGCTTGAAGGTGAACTGGTTGGCAGTATCGTTGCCACCGACACCGGGCATGTGCCGCAAGTCAGCTTCTGCGTCGATCCGGCACGCTGGAACCAGGGCATTGCCACCGTTGCATTGCTCGCCTTCACCACCATGATGAAGCGCCGTCCGCTCCAGGCCCGAACTCCTGCCGACAATCTCGCCGCGATCCGCGTGCTGGAGAAAGCCGGGTTCGCACGGTCTGGTCCTTCGCTGGGCACAGCGTCCAGCGATGGCGACGCACGTGGGGAGATCGGTTTCGAACTCGGATTCTTCCCGGCCGCCACCTCCATTGGGACCACCCCCTCGTGAGCACCTCCCCGCGCCAGACCTCGCGCTTCCTGCTCTTCGTCGCCTTCCTGGCGTTCGTCTCGATCGGCTTCCCCGACGCCGTGCTCGGGGTAGCCTGGCCCTCGATCCGGAGCACCTTCGATCGACCGCTGGACAACCTGGGATTCCTGCTTTTCGCGGCGGGGACGGGGTATTTCAGTTCGGGGGTCATCGCCGGGAAGGCGATCGACACATTCGGCGTCGGGCGGCTGCTCGCCACCAGCACGTTTGCCGTTTCGCTCGGGCTCTTCGGCTACGTCGTGGCGCCCAATTTCTGGGTGCTGCTGCTCGTGGCGGCCCTGATCGGCTTCGGGTCCGGTGCGATCGATGCCGCGCTGAACGTCTTCGCCGCCGAGCATTTCTCGGTGACGGTGATGAACCTGCTCCATGCGTTCTTCGGCATCGGCGCGATGGTGGGTCCGTTCATCATGGCCGGTGTGCTGGCCAGTGGGGCATCGTGGCGGATCGGCTACCTGATCGTGGCCGGCATCACCCTGGCGATGGCCATCACCTTTGCCTTCACCGTCAACCAATGGACCGATGGCAGCCACCACAGTGACGAACCGAAACCGCTCTCGGCCCCGGTCAGCTTCGTGGTGCGCCAGCCGCTGGTCTGGCTGCAGATCGCGATGTTCTTCTGCATGACCGGCATCGAAGCCTCCGCTGCCGCCTGGGCGTTCACCACACTTACCGAGCGGTTTGGCATGGCAAACGGACCGGCAGGCGTCTGGGCCGGTCTCTACTGGGGAGCGCTGGCATTTGGGCGGCTGGTGCTGCCAACGCTTTCGCGGGGCATGATTCCGGCCCGGCTGATGCAGATCTGCACCTGGGGTCTGCTGGCCGGCGCGCTGCTGATGACGCGCGACCAGTTGCCGGTCTACCAGGGTGGTCTACTGCTGTTCGGTCTCGCGATGGCCCCGATGTTCCCGACCATGATGTCGCTGAC
>CAZNQC010000037.1:0-22092 GCA_964574825.1 uncultured Sphaerobacteraceae bacterium
AGCCACCATCACCGACCTGGGTCACCTCCTTGGCGTTGACCGCGCGTAATCCGGCGATACGTTCAATGACAAATGCCAACATGTTCGCCGCAAGCGAGACGATCTTCCTCAAGTCACGAAACAAGTGAGGGAAGACACCGGACCGGCATCTTCCCTCACTTGCGTCCAGCTATCCCCTGCTATCGTGCCTGGCCTGACCAGCGGAGCCGGTCGAACGGCGACCTAGAGGTTGTAGCCGCCGGAGACCTCGATATTCTGGGCCGTGATCCAGCGGCCTTCTTCCGAGATCAGGGTGGCGATGACCATGCCGATATCGTCGGGTTCGCCCACCCGGCCCAGTGCGGTTTTTGCCGCAATCGGCTCGATCAGTTCGGGGAAGCGGGCGAAGGCATCGCCAGCCAGGCGGGTTCGGGTGGCCCCAGGTGACACGGAGTTGACCCGGATGCCACGTGGGCTGAACTCCTTCGCCATGTAGCGCGTCAGCACCACCAGTCCTCCCTTCATGGTGCCGTACACCGAATACCCTGCTTCCATGCCGGAGAACAACGCCGCATTGCTGGTCGTGTTGACGATAGCGCCACCGTCTTCCAGCAACGGCAGCAATGTCTGGGTCAGGAAGAACGGTCCCTTGAGCAATACGCCCATGAGCTCATCGAAGAGCTCATCGGACGTGTCCTCGAACAGCGCCGTTTTGGCGATCCCGGCGTTGTTCACCAGCGAGGTGATGGTATCGGTTTGCCAGGTCTCCCGCAGGGCCGTCAACACCGCCTCCCGGAAGGCCGGAAAGGTGTCGCTCCGACCCACATCGAGTGGCAGCGCGACCGCCTTGCCCCCGTGCTGTTCGATTTCCGCCACTGCCTCCAGCGCACCAGCCTGATTGCCGCCGTAGGTCAGAATGACGCCTGTTCCGCGCCTGGCGATCTGGATCGCCGCGCTTTTGCCGATTCCCGAACTGCCACCTGTCACAAGTGCAACGGTCATGAGATGTCTCCTGCAGCGAACGCGTTCGCGGCCTCGTGTTTCCCGGCACCACACCGCAAACGCACGGTGACCCCAGGCAATCGCATCGTCAGCCACAAGCATGTCTCGTGGCCGGTCGGGTTCGTTCCGACCATGATTCGATTGAAGCATCGCCAGCCCGCTACCCTGTAGAACGATCCATTCGACTTCTTGCACGATTCTGCTTTGTGTGACAGAAACAGGTGACCGGCACAGATTTGATTGCTAGACTCAGCGCATGAGCCTGACCGAACTCCGCACCCTCATCGAACGCCATGCCCGGCACGGCACCAGCACCACCATTGATGGTGTGCTGGTTTCCCTCGTGGATCATGCCGAATCGCCCGCCGTGGCGACATCCGGCACGTTGCTGGCGCTCATCGCCCAGGGCGCCAAGCATCTAGCCCACGGCGACCGAGTGCTGGAATACCGCGCCGGGCAATATCTCGTCGCCTCGGTTGACCTGCCGGTGACCGGGCATTTCATCGGGGCCAGTCCCGCCGAGCCAGCTCTCGGTTTCGGCATGACGCTGCGTCCCCATGTGATCGCCGCACTGCTGCTGGAAACCACCACCCCTCATCGCCGGGGTCTGCGTGACCTCGCCGCGCCAGCCGGAATCGCCGTCAGCAACGCGTCGGACGATCTCATCGATGCCGCCGTGAGGATGCTGAAGTTGCTCGATCACCCGCGGGACATCCCGGTGCTCGCCCCGCTGATCGAGCGGGAAATCCTGTGGCGATTGATGACCGGGGAACAGGGCAGCACCGTTCGCCAGTTGGGCCTGGCCGACAGCAGCCTCGCACGGGTTCGCCATGCCCTCGGCTGGATTCGCCATCACTATGCCGAAACCATCCGCATCGACGATCTCGCCGGGATGTGTGGCATGAGCGTCTCCGCCTTTCACCGGAACTTCCGCGCGGTGACCGCAATGAGCCCGATCCAGTTCCAGAAACAGATTCGCCTGCAGGAAGCCCGCCTGCTGCTTGTCATGCGGCCCGACGACGTGGCCGGTGCCGGCTACGCGGTTGGTTACGACAGCCCGTCGCAGTTCAGTCGCGAATATCGTCGCCAGTTCGGAACATCACCCGGCCGCGATGCCACCCTCCTGCGGGCATCGAAAACATCCATCACCACACCGCCACTCCCCTGATACCAACTCCGGGAGGGTAGGTTGGGGATGCCGCGCGGGAGGTGGGACAGTCCGTGGAGGCGCGAGACAGGACCCGAACACGATCCGCCAACATGACGACGCCGTCGGTCTGTATGATGGGAACCGGGACACAACCACGCTCATTGCCCAGCCGGAGGTTGTTCGCGCCATGAATCGCCGCACATTCGTCGCCACCCTCGCCACGGTCCCGGCCGCCATGCCCGGCGCGACCTTCGCCGGCCACCGGCTCGCCCAGTCCACCGAACCGCCCATTTCGCCCAACGCCCCCGCCGAAACCGGGTTTCCGGCCCGAGTCATGACGTTCAACGTCTGGCTCGGCGGCGACCAGGTGAACTTCGCCAAGGTCGTGGAAGCCATCGAACGTGCCAACGCCGACGTGGTGGGCGTGCAGGAAGTCGAGGGCAACCTGGAGGAACTGGCGACGGCGCTCGGCTGGCCCTACGCCAGCCCGCGCCTTCAGGTCATCTCGCGTTACCCCATCCTCGACCTGCCAGCCGCCAACGGCCTCTACCTGCTGATCGAACCCGAACCAGGCAAGGTCTTCGCCATTGCCAACGTCCACCTGCCAGCCGATCCGTACGGACCATACGCGGTGGCGACCGGGATGAAGGCGACCGAATTGCGGGCGCTCGAAACCGAAACCCGCCTCCCTGCCTTGCAGGTGGTGCTCGACGCCGTGAGCGGCTTGCAGGCGAGTGGGATACCGGTGGTGATCACGGGCGACTTCAATTCGCCATCGCACATCGACTGGCTTGGCGCGCCGGAAATCGACACTGGCGTCGAGCGGATTCCCTTCGCCTGGCCGGTCACCCTGGCTGCCGCTGAAGCAGGGTTCGTCGATACCTATCGCGAGATTCACCCCGACCCGAGCACAGTCATCGGCGCGACCTGGACCCCGGGCTATCCCGCACCCCTGGTTCGCGACGACGAGATCCAGGACCGCATCGATCTGGTGCTGGTGGCCGGAGATGTCACGGTGCTCGACAGCCAACTCGTCGGTGAATCCGGCGGCCGTGATGTCGACATCACGGTCACGCCGTATCCGTCGGATCATCGGGCAGTCGTCTCCGGTCTGGAGATGCAGCTTGGATCGGCACCGCTGTTCGTCGCCACCGATCGGCGGTCGATCGCGGTCGGCGACCCGCTGGTCGTTCGCTTCCATGCTTCCGGCAACCAGGCCGACCGAATCGCGCTCGTGCCACGTGGAGGCGGAGGGGATACCGCAGTCGCCAGCCAGGTTCCCCGGGAAACCTGGATCGACGGTTCGGTCACGTTCGGCACCAATCCGCTCCAACCGGGCGCCTACGATGCCGTGCTGATCGGCGCTCCGGATCGCCTGCTAGCCCGGTCTCCCTTCTGGCTACAGGACCCCAACAGCTCGCCGCAATTGAGTGGACCGGCCACCCCGGTCACCATCGGCGATGCTTTCTCGATCACCTATCGCCATGCACCCGGCAACCGCTTCGACTGGATCGCCCTGGTGCCAGCAGACGAACTCGATGCCCAGAACTTCCTCGGCTACTGGTACACCGATGCGGGGATCGACGGCACCGTGACTGCCGAAACCGCCGATCTGGCAGACGCCCTCTCACCGGGAACCTACCGCCTGCTCCTCCTGGCCGACGACGGGTACGAGGTGCTGGCGGAAACGACAATCGAACTCGTTGAGCCGGAGGACTGACCGGGCAACGGGTTGCTCCAGCCGGGGAAACGACGCATCATCCGGGCACCTGAGCCGCGTCACCGCCCCGGAGTTCTGCCATGCCCGACGCCACTCCTGATCTGCAATCACTGACCGAAGCCCAGATTGCCGCCCTGACCGACAGCGGATCGTTCTCGCGCGGCAAGACCTACTTCCGCAAGGGTCACATCATCTCGCCCAGCCTTGAAGGCAACCAGTTGCGAGCTACCTGCATCGGCTCGGATGCCGACTACGAGGTATCAGCTACCCTCGCCCTCACCGGCACCCGTGTCGCGCACCACCCGACCGCCTGGCACTGTACCTGTCCCCGCGGCGGGTTCTGCAAGCATGTCGTAGCCCTGCTGCTGACCTGGGTGCACGACCAGAAAGCGTTCCAGGCGCGACGACCACTCGCCGATATGCTTGCCGCCCTCGACCGCAACGCCCTGGCCACCATCGTGCAGGAGTTGGTGACGCGGTCGCCAGCTCTGCGGGAGACAGTGGATCTCCTCATCCAGGGCACCAGTTCGCAGGCTGCGTCGGACCCCGGCCTTACGGTCAAGCAGGCCAGTTCCCGGGCTCGGCGAGCCTACCGGCAGTTCGTTGATGCGCAATACCAACGAGGATGGGGGCAGCGCGAAGTGATGACCGATGGTCTTGGATCGATGCTCGAGATGGCAGAGCAGGCTGCGCGGCTGGGGGCCTGGCGCCAGGCCATTCCCCTCGCCAGCGGTCTGGTCGAGGAGGTCGGCGATGTCTTCGAGCAGTATGACGACGAAGAGGGGACCATCCGAGATGCGACCAACCGGGCCGAGCAGGTGCTGATCGATGCGCTGGCCGCCCAGAAGGATCTCCCGGAGGCGCACCGGCTGAACGAGGAAGAACACGAGCGCATCATCACCACCCTCTTCGGTCTCTGGTACACCGATGTCATCGAGATCGGCGGCATCGACCTCTCACTGGGCGGCCGGGAGGCAATCCTTACGTATGGCACCGGCGCCGAACTCGCCGAGGTGCTGGTCCAGTTGCGTGGCCTGCCGCCAAAGGCCGAATGGGCTGCCTCGGAGACTGACCGGTTCACGGCCAGGCTGCTGGAGGCTGGTGAGGTCGACAGGGACCGGCTCCTGGCGAAATACCTCGACCACGCGCTCTGGGCCGAGGCCAGCGCCCTGCTGGTAACCCTCGATCGCCCGGCGGAAGCCATCACGCTGGCCCGCCAGCACCTCCGCGAACCACGTGGCCTCCTGCCGGTCGCCACAGCGCTGGCCACTCAGGGCGATGACCAACGGGCGAAGGCGATCCAGTTGGTGGAAGACACCCTCTGGGAAACCGAAGGGAAACTCCCGGGCCTGGACCAGATGTTCCGCGATTGGCTGATCGAGCAGTACCTGCTGGCTGGCGCTGGTGACAAGGCCCTGGCGTTGGCGACGACCAGCTTTGAGCGGCATCCCAACCGGGAAGGCTGGGACCGCCTGCACGAGATCGCCCAGCACGACTCGTTGCCGCCAACCACCTGGACGCAGGTGCGTCAGACCGCCCTCAACCATCTGCAGCAAACCGGAAACTGGTACCAGGTGGCCGGACTGCTGCTGGACGAGGGGGACCTGCCCGGCGCCCTGGCTGCGTATCGGCACATCCCATCCGGCTATGGCTATGACAATCTCGGGTTCAGCCAATCCGACCTGGGCTGGCGCCTCGCCCAGGCTGCCGAATCCGTCGCGCCCGATGACGCGATTGCGATCTACCGGAAGCGGGCCGAATCATTGATCAGCCGCCGCAAACGGGATGCCTATCGCGATGCCACAGCCTATCTCGAACGGATTCGCGACACCCTGCGGCGCCACGGGCGGGAGACCGAGTGGGATGAGATCATTACCACCCTTCGCACCGAGTTCAAGACCCTCCGTGCTCTGCGGGAGGAACTGGACGCGAGGCGCCTGTAGCCGCCCCGTGATCAGTGCTTGCCGCCCTTGGCGTGCACCCAGTTGAAGAACGACACGGCAATGATCACCACCGCAATCGCCAGGCCGTAATAGAGGAAGCCCAGCCCGCCCTCCTTGGTGGAAAGCGCAACACCCAAAAACGTGACGACCAGCATCACGATCACCACATTCACGATCTGGGTCTTCAACTCGTCCAGCGAATGCACGCGCATCCAGTCGGGCACGTTGATATTCGGGTCAACGAACAATTCGTACATCCCGATCGCCACCACGTACAGCACCATGCCAAGCAGGAAGAAATCGGTGAGTTCGATCAGTTCCAGCGCCAGGTGCTGAATGCCCTCGATGTCGTAGTGCGAATCACGGAAGGCATCAATGATCGCTCTGATCAGCGAAATGATGGCGTACACCAGCATCACCGCCGAACTCAATCCAATTCCGAGAATGGCCAGCACAATCGTGAAGCGGGTCATTCCCAGAATGCCGTGACCGGGCAGCGGACTGGGCGACTCGGTGGATTCTGGCGACGGTGCCTCGTCGGAGGTGGCAGTCATGAGAGCCTCGCTGGCGAATGCAACGAACAAAAGATCGTCAGCACCAATCCTACGCTGGTGCTGGCGCGAGCGCCGGAATGCGAGCGCCGGGTGAGGTTGCCAGGCCTGCCAGCAGCACATGAACGAGCCGCCCGGCCAGCTCCTCGCTCAAGGGTTCGGTGACCCGCCCTGCCTTGCGCAGCCAGAGTTGCCCCCACACCACCCCGGCGAACAATCCCACCGCCAGGTCCGCGTCCAGCGGTGGCATGTCGTCGGCGGGCACCACAGCCCGGAACATGGCTTCGAGTTGCTCCCAGGGGAAGGCCTGCTCACGCACGATCTCATTCCGCATCTCCATCGGGAGATAGGTGTGAACATCGCTCATCATGCGGCCAAAATCGGCGTGGCTGGCCTGGAAGAAGGTCCACGCCACTGCCGTCAACTGATCGGCTGGTGTCCGCTCGGTCGCCATCACCCGCACCATCTCGGCGCGTATCGAGTGCAACTCCAACGTGACGACAGCCGCGAACAGCGCATCCTTATCCTTGAAGTGGTGATAGAGCGTGGCCTTGTGAATACCGGCCGCATCGGCAATCTGCTGCATCGAAACGCCCTTGTAACCGAACTCGACGAAGAGCGGGCGAGCAGCATCGAGCACGCGGTTGCGGGCTTCGGATTCCGGGATGGACACAACGTGGGATTCGGTCATGCGTGGGGCCTGAAACTCGGATGAAGCGGCGAATCGGGCGCCTTTGGCCAGTGACTGGATATCGGGGCGCCGCTGGTGATTGACAGAGTCACCATGCGGCAAGTATAGTCGGGAACCGTCAGCCAACCAACCGGTTGGTTGGGAACTCCGCCCGCTACCTTTTGCCCGCGCCGTTCCCGCTCGGTTTCCTCTCCCCA
This sequence comes from uncultured Sphaerobacteraceae bacterium, assembly GCA_964574825.1. Lineage (GTDB taxonomy): Bacteria > Chloroflexota > Chloroflexia > Thermomicrobiales > UBA6265 > JACCYX01. Next base: position 7,234 of record CAZNQC010000037.1, read on the forward strand.
TTCACCTGGTCCGGAGCAGTTCATGGCACAGACATCGGCATCCGCGGCACCGCACGCCCCTGAAGACGCGGCCCCAGAACTCAGTCATCGGCAAATCATGGTCATCATTGCCGGTCTGATCACCGGCATGATGCTGGCGGCGCTCGACCAGAGCATCGTCGGTACCGCCCTTCCCCGCATCGTCAGCGATCTTGGTGGCCTCAACCACCTGGCCTGGGTGGTCACGGCCTATCTGCTCACCTCCACCGCCGTCACCCCACTCTGGGGCAAGATTTCCGACCTCTATGGCCGGCGGATCATCTTCCAGACCGCCATCATCATCTTCCTGATCGGATCAGCACTCTGCGGCCTGGCCCAGAACATGCCGCAACTCATCGCCTTCCGCGCCATTCAGGGCATCGGCGGTGGTGGTCTGATGGCCATCGCCTTCGCCATCATCGGAGACGTGATTCCGGCCCGCGAGCGCGGTCGCTATCAGGGATACTTCGGGGCCGTCTTCGGTCTCTCTTCAATCGCCGGACCGCTGCTGGGTGGGTGGCTGACCGACGCGGTGTCATGGCGCTGGATTTTCTACATCAACCTGCCCCTGGGGCTGTTCGCCCTCGTCATCACCTCCATGGCCCTCAAGATGCCGGTGGTGAAGCGGAACCACAAGATCGACTACCTCGGCGCGACGGTGATCGTGGCTGCCGTCACCAGCCTGTTGCTCTATCTCAACTGGGCCGGTGAACACTACGGCTGGTCCGACCCCCGGGCACTGGCCTTCGTGATCGCCTCCGTACTCCTCGCCGTCGCCTTCGTCTTCATCGAACTGCGGGTGGACGAACCAATCATTCCGATGCGGCTCTTCCGGAACCCCATTTTCGCGGTCGGTAACGCCTTCACCTTCCTGATCGGCTTCGCCATGTTCGGCGGCGCCATTTACCTGCCGCTCTTCTTCCAGACCGTGATGGGCATGTCTCCCACCCGGTCGGGACTGGCCATGCTGCCGATGGTGGCCGGCATGTTCTCGATGTCGATCACATCAGGTCTGCTGATCACCAAAACCGGCAAGTACAAGATCTACCCGATCATCGGGTCCTGCATCCTGATCGTGGCGATGTTCCTGCTCAGCACCATTCACTACGACACGGCCTACTGGAACATTGCGATCTACGCATTCCTGTTCGGCATTGGTCTCGGCCTGGCAATGATGACGATCGTCACGCCGGTCCAGAACGCGGTCGAGTTTCGCGATATGGGCGTGACGACATCCACCATCACATTCCTGCGATCGCTGGGCGGCGCAATTGGCGTGGCCCTCTTCGGCGCAATCATGAACCTGCGGCTGACCTCCTATCTCGCCGAGGAACTGGGCAGCCAGGTTGGGGCCATGTCGGGTGGCGAGATCAATACCAACAATGTGCAGGCCATCCAGACGCTGCCGGAACCGATTCGAACCGAGGTGCTGTCGGCCTACACGCACGCCATTACCGATATCTATCTCTATTCGATTCCCATCATCGTTGTGGCGCTGGTCGTGGTTCTCTTCTTCAAGGAAATCCCGCTCCGCACCCGGGCCGCGGAGATTGCCAACGCCTCCACCAGCGACGATCCGGACGTGGAAATCAACGCCGCCATGGCGTCGGCAGGACACTGATCGTCCCATCGCCGCGATGACACCACTGGCGCCGATGGCCGAATCACTCGGCAGTTGGCGCCAGGGCGATCCAGGTTTCGGCAAAGGCAAGCATTGCTGAACTCCCGAACCATCCCTCTGGCTGGTGGATCTCGCCGAGTGCCTGGGTCCCGTTAACCGAAATCGTGGCGGCGGCGCAGGGCGCGGCAATCACCGAGACTTCGTACCCGGTCGGGTAGGTAACGGCCTGGAACACATCGACCACATCCCGCCATTCCAGCTCAATCGTGGTGGTTCCAGCCGTGCAACTGATGCGGTGGAGGCGGTGCCCGTCAGCCTGTTCCGTAAAACGAGCCGTTTGAGGCGGCAGATCTTCGATCCCGCGTCCTTTGATGGGAGCGTAGTCGTTATAGAAGTTGGCCCAGACGAACCGGGCCAGGTCCGGGTTGTCGGTGAAGATGCCAGCTGGTGCCAGCTTGCCCAATCCTGTCGCCACGGGGTCAGCCCAGATCACCAGCGCTCGTCCTTCGCCGGCCGGCGACCAGGCACTGGTCCAAACACTGGCGATGGCACTGATATCATCGCTCCCTGGCGCGTAGAGCACGATCATCGGGTTCTCCCCGGCAATCATCACCCCGCGCTGCTCGACGGGCCAATCCGACGGTATCACCTTTTCGTGGGTGCTCATTGCGGGGAAACTCCTTCGGTTGGCAGCAATCGCAACTCCCTGCATCTTGCATCCGATGGTGTTCCGCGCCACCCTCTCTGTCAACGGTACAGTGTGTGAGAAGGCCAGTACGCCATCGCCGGATGCCGTCCATACCGGAGTCCACCAGCGCCGAAACCGATCCGACGCCCGTTTCAGCGATGCAGGAATGCGTGCATGCATGAGTTCGAACTGATCGTCACCCTCGTGGTCATCGCGGTGGCCCTCGTCTGGCTTGCGGAACGGTTCTCCATTCCGTACCCGATGATGCTGGTGGCCGGGGGTGGGGTGATCGCCATCACCCCGTGGCTGCCGACCATTGACCTCGACCCCGAGGTCGTGCTGCTGATCTTCCTCCCGCCCATCCTGTTCCAGGCGGCACAAACCACCTCGATCCGCGATTTCAAGGCGCACTTCGGTGCCATCTCGCGCCTCGCCGTTGGCCTGGTCATCGTCACCGCCGTGGCCGTGGCCGCAGTGATCCACTGGCTCGTGCCTGGCCTGGGCTGGCCGGTCGCGTTCGTGCTGGGGGCCGTCGTCTCGCCACCGGATGCTGTCGCCGCCACGGCCATCTTCCAGCGCCTCGGCGCCCCCTCCCGCATCGTGACCATCCTCGAAGGCGAAAGCCTCATCAACGATGCCAGCGCCCTTGTGCTGTACACCTTCGCTGTGGCCGCCGCCGTCAGCGGCACGTTTTCCCCGGTCGATGCGCTGATCCAGTTCCCGCTCGTGGTGGTCATCGGTATTGTGGTGGGGTTCGCCGCCGGGCACCTATTGGGTCCGCTGGCCATGAAAATGGTCGACCCGTCCCTGTCACTGGTCGTGTTGCTGGTCGCGCCGGTCGCCACCTACGTCGTGGCCGAATGGCTTGGCGGTTCCGGGGTGCTGGGCGTGGTCACCGCCGGACTTGTCTACGGTTTTCATTCCCCGCGCACGATTTCGCCCGCCCTGCGCATTCGTTCGCTGGCCATCTGGGACCTGGTCATCATCGTCATCAATGGGCTGGTGTTCCTCCTGATCGGTCTCGAAATCGGCGACCTGGTGGAAGACGTTGGCCGCGACGACCTGATCTCGTCATTCGGTTACGCAGTTGCCGTGATGCTGACCCTGATGGTGGTCCGCTTCGCCTACGTGTATGTCAGTGCCGCACTCGTTCGCCGCCGGACCAACGAACTGGAGGATGTCGACCACCGCCAATCATTCGTGATTGCGTGGTCTGGGCTGCGCGGGGTCGTCTCGCTGGCGACCGCCCTGGCAATCCCCCTCCTGACCGACACCGGCACCCGGTTCGATCATCGGCAGGACATCATTCTCATCACGTCGTTCGTGGTGGTCTTCACCCTCTTCGGCCTTGGTCTCCCGCTGCCATGGATCCTGCGCCGGCTCAATTTCGCCGAGGATGACACGCACGAAGCCGAGACCAGGCTGGCGCTGACCACCATCAGCCACGCCATGGTCGAGCAGTATGAGGCGGAGATCAGGCAGAACCCGGACATCGAACCACTCTTGCGGCCGATGCTGGATCAATTCCTGAGCCGGCTCAAGCACGAGCCGGGCACTGCTGAAAAGAGCTTCCTCGAATCGAATGCGGCGGAAAGCATCGCCTTGAGGCAACGGTCGATCAACGCCGCCCGCGAAGCCTTGCTCACGCTGCAGATCACCGGACAGATCGGCGACGAGGTGCGCCGGCAAATGGAACGCCGCCTGGACCTGCAGGAACTGCAACTGACGACCTAGGACATCGGCAGCCCGACGAACGTTCGCAATTGGGGTGCGCTCCGGTCCGCCCGCTCGCACGGTAGACGGTTGGTGGACGCTATCCGGTCCCCTCCCCGCGACCGCGTCCATGTTCCGGCGCCCGGATCACCTGTGGTTTCGTTCCACGGTAATTCTTTAATTCGGTAACTCCAGAATCGTTGATTCCATGGGCTTTTCTCGGTTCTATTTCGCGCGAATTCCCGCGAATTACCGCGGAATGGTGCCAGTTTGTCACCATGGCAGGACTCCGGCAACAAGGCCGGGCGGAGCGCCACGTTGGCGGTCTCTACCTATCGTACGCATCGAGCAGGCGATATCTCGCCACCTCTGGCGAAATTGCTCGTTCGTACACTGCGTCGGGCAGGAGCGGGCCTGGCGGCGTTGGTCGGAGAGCGGTGCGATATCGTTGATGCCTTCCCGGACTGGTGGCTGGCAGGCCATCGCCGGGAGCCGACTGCCCATCCCCTGGACGTTCCGTCAGAGCGAACGACCGTCGCCCTCGTGAACCGGCACAACGCGAACTACCGCCACCTCGTGAGCGTGAGAATGGCGGGAGGTGGCAATTTGATACGGTGGAGGAATCCATGGCATGGTGCCGAACGACGCACCCTGCGACTCTGCCCCGCATGATGGTCGTGCTCACGACATACAACAGGCAAGATTCAGCCATGACGATGATCATCGACTACCGATCCACCGACAATGCACTCGTCGATACCATCTGGCACGGACGCAGCGAGGGCGATGGAGCCAGTATTTCGAGCTCGGCACCATATTGGGAACTGGTGGTGACGCAAGGTGGCGATGGAGCGCGAATCGTTACCTTGCGCGGGCCGGAGACTCGCCCCAGCCGTCTCACGTATCGTACCGGCAGCCTCCGGTGGGGCATCCGTTTCCGGATCGGGACCTATCTGCGGCACCTCCCCACCCAGGCACTGGTCGACCGCGGGATGATCCTGCCCGTCGTCAATGAGCAATCCTTTTTGCTGCATGGCATGGAGTTCTCCATTCCCGGCGAAACCGCCGAAACCACCATTCAGCAGCTCATCCAGGCTGGCATCCTCCTGGTTGATCCCGTGATCGATGTTGCCTGGCGAGAATCGGCAACCACTGTTTCGGCCCGAACCCTCCAACGCCGGTTTCGGCAGGTGACGGGGATCAATCAGCGCATGGCTCGCCAGATGTGCCGTGCCCACAGTGCATTGAGTCTTCTGGAGCAGGGGACTTCGATTCTCGACACCGTCGGCGAATTGGGATACAGCGATCAGGCGCATCTCACCCGGTCGCTCCAGCGCTGGATGGGGCAGACTCCGGGCCGGGTTGCCCAAAAGCACCAGGCGCCCGGCATGGCGTAAACGTTCAAGACAGCCTCGCAGGATACCGGCAAACTGGGCACGTTGTTGTTGCGTGACCTTCAGGAGCTGATAGCCGTGAGAAAACTGATCGTCTCGACGTACACCACCCTGGATGGCATCATCCGCCCCCGCGACTGGTTCGGCGAGCGCCCAGATATGTGGCATGAACGCCGCCCGCGATGCCTTGCCGGGCCTGCAGCTGACACTGGAGGAGCATCCGGATTACAGCGTCCGGCACGATGCAACGCGCCCCCAGGGAATTCCCCGAGGGCGCGTCCACTGTCCGTTGATGTGCCCGAACCTACCGGTCCTGGAGATGGGCCTGCTGGAACCAGAGGTCCATATCGGCCTGGCGCGAGATCTCGGTGAAGAGATCGGCCGTCGTCGCATCACCGGCTTCATCAGCCGTATCGATCGCTTCGCGAATCGCGTTCGCATAGGCCGACCAACGCTCCACCAGCGCCGCGACGTAGTCCAGGCCACTGGTGATATCAGTGGGAAACTCCGGCAAGGCAGATTCCGCGGCCGACATGCGCACGGTGCCGTTGGCATAGCCACCGAGCATGACTGCACGCTCGGCCAGCAGGTCAACCCACTCGTTGGCGTGCCCGGCATGCTCATCGAACAACAGGTGCAGCTGGTAGAACTGGGGACCCTTCACGTTCCAGTGGGCCTGCTTCGTCTGCGAGTACAGATCGAGGGTGCTGGCGAGATGCTGGTTGAGCAACGCCACCATTTCTTCCCGCACGGCTGGCTTCAAGGAAACGCCCGTCTCGAACGTCCGTGTCTTCTCGGCGGTTGCCACTGCCATGGTTGGTCCTTTCCGTTGGCGACATCGGCACTGATGCGCCCTGATGACGAGGGGAACCGTCGGCACGACGCATTCCCTCCTCATAGCCTACACCTGGAAGGACGATTCACTCATTCACGAAGCCACTCGAAGGGCCAGGTAGCGCATGTCAACCTCGTTGCCCAGGCTCGGAAGGCTGCCGCTACCGATGAAGCTGGAGCGCATATTGAACTCATACCCCACCTCTGAACAGACGGGTCAAACAACCACGTGACGCCACCGGCAATCTCCATCCAGGATGCTTCACCTTGACTCCTTCCACTTCGTTTCACCGCACACCCGACACCTGGCTGGCATACCTGGCCGTCGGATTGTTCGCCTTCTTCCAGTCCACACTCGGACCGCTGATGCCCGCCCTGCGCCAGGAGATGGGATTCGGCTACGGCATGGCGAGCCTGATGTTCAGCACCATGGCGATGGGACTCGTGGTCATGGGGTTTGCCGGTGACCGCCTGGTCGGACACTGGGGGAGACGACGAACCTTCCGGATCGGGCTGATCACACTTGGGATTGCGATCATCACCTTCGCTGGCAGCTCAACACCAATGCTCTCCGTCATTGCGGTCTTCGGGCTTGGGGCTGGTGGGGCGCTGATGGGCATCGCCATTCAGGCCCAGTTGGCAGAGACCCAGCAGGGACATCGGGCCCGCGCCATCACCGAACTCAACCTGGTCTCGTCCTTGCTGGCAGTTGGCGCCTCAGTTTCGATCGGTCTTGCCGAGCGCACGGCCGTCGGCTGGCGACTGTCCCTCTACCTCGGCATCATGCTTCTTGGGGTACTCGCCATCACATCCCTGCGCATCCCCATCGCGAACCACACCCTCGTGAATCCCGCGTCAACCTCCGGTAACTTGAGAGGCTCGCTCCCCGCCCGATTTTGGGCCTTTGCCACCATCATCTTTCTCGGTGTATCAGTGGACTGGTGCGTGGCATTTTGGGGGGCCGAGTTTCTCAACCGAACGGGTGGGCTGTCTACCGCCGGGGCCGCCGCCGTGATGAGCTTCTTCTTCCTGGCCATTCTTGCCGGACGACTGGCTGGTAGTGTCCTGGCCGGCCGTGTCCTGACGTCTGGGCTACTCCAGGTAACCTTGCTGGTCATGCTGGGAGGGTTCACCCTTTTCTGGGTAGCGCCATCGCCGATCCTGGCGGTCACCGGGCTGTTCCTGACGGGATTTGGGACTGCAAACGTCTTTCCGTTCGCCTACGCCGCCGCGCTCGACGCAGCCAGTTCCGCGTTGGACCGCGCGACCTCGCGACTCGCCCTGGTGGGCGGAGCGGCGGTTCTCATCCCCCCATTCACACTCGGCTTGCTGGCTAACGTCGTTGGGATCCGCTGGTCCCTGGCAGTCGTACCCCCGTTACTGCTCCTGGCGTTGACGATTGCCGTGATCCTGGCCCGACATCCAGCTCCAGCCCCTGCCCAGCAGCAAGCAGCCCAACCATCACCCACCTGCATCGAGTAGGCCCGAAAGATCGTCTCCCAACGCCAGACCTCGACAACACGTCACATTCCCGTCGCCTGCCAGGGACCAATATGCGCTCGTGTCACTCGACAGGCTGCCAACCGCGCCAGACAATCTGGACCAGCATCTCAATGCCTTCGCTCCTTTGCCACGGCATTCCATTGTTCGATGGGGGAACACATGTCCAGCAAGCACCAGGTCATTTTCGACACCGATATCGGCACCGATGTGGACGACATCCTCGCGCTGGGGTTCCTCCTGGGATCGCCCGATGAAATCGACCTGATCGGTGTCACCACGGTCTATGGTGACGTCGCCCTCCGAGCCCGGATGGTGCGGAAGGTGCTCCAGTTGCGCGGACGCGACGATGTGGCCGTCCACACCGGGGTCAGCGATCCACTGCTGAAACTCGATCCCATCTACTGGCCCGGCCACGAAGGGGTCGGCCTGCTCCAGGACGATGACGAGCTCGCCCCGCCCGATTCCACCGACGCGGTTGGCTACCTGCTCGACACCGTGCTCGGCAATCCGGGCGACATCACGCTCCTGGCCGTTGGCCCGCTCACCAACGTGGCCACCGCGATCCTGCGTGAACCTGCCTTCGCCACGTCCCTGAAGCAGCTCATGATCATGGGCGGCAAGGTCGACATGTCGAACAATTCCTGGGGACCCGGCGAGCACAACATCAAATGCGATCCGGAAGCGGCCGCCGTGGTCTTCAACTCTGGCGCTGCCATCGATCTCGTCCCGCTCGATGTCACCCTGCGGGCCTTGATCCGGCAGAACGGCGTCGATGCCCTGCTGGCGCTGGACGATCCCTACCACCAGGCCCTCGGTGACCAGGTGGCCCGCTATCCCGGGTTCGTCGATCGCGGCGGCACCACCTTTCTGCACGATCCCCTGGCGGCAATGGCCCTGGTGCGCCCCGACCTGCTTGGCTGGCAGCCCTACCACGTCGACGTGGAACTGGCGGGGCGGTTGACCCGGGCAATGACGGTGGTTCGCACCCCGTCGACCGAGTTCCCAACCACGGCCCAGGTGGCCATGACGCTGGATGTGGAGGCCTGCGAAGACCTCATCGCCCGGCGGCTGGCCACCTGATCCTGCCAGTCGCGCGGCCCCTACGAAGCTGCCAGATCGACCAGGAACACATCACGCAGCGCCTGCTGGCCAGCATGGTCGATGCCCAACCCCGCGGCGAACCATGCCTCGATGGAGCCGTAGACGCGATTGACCTCATCGATTGCCGCCCGCAGGTAGCTCTCATCAGCCTGCATGACCAGCTTGACCAGCTCGGAATCGATGCCGTGCGCTTCCGCCTGGGCCAGCAGCGGCTGCAGTGATGGCAGGAGTTCCTGGTTGGTCAGGAGATAGTCCTTCCGAACCGAGTCGTATGGCACGCCCAGCAAGAGCAGCAGAGCGGCCGAGGCCCAGCCAGTGCGGTCCTTGCCAGCCGTGCAGTGGAAGAGCGCGGGGAGGTCAGCCACATCGGCGATCGAGGTGTAGAGCAGGCGGTAGGCATGAAGGGCGCTGGGGAGAGTGACGAACTGCCTGTAGGCGTCGACCATGGCGCTGGTCACCTGTTCGGGCTGGACCGCGGCACCATCTTTCGACCCCTGCTGGAAGAGTTCGGCCAGCTGGGCGGGAGCGGCCGACTGGGCATCGGCCAGGACATCCAGGATTTCGAGACGGGCGCCAGCGGGCAGCCGGTCGGGTGCCTGGTCGCGCTCCGTAGTTGTCCGCAGGTCGAAGACTATCCTGATACCGAGGTTGGCCAGGGTTGCCAGGTCGGCATCGGTCAGATTGGAGAGTTCGGCCGAGCGATAAAGGAGACCGGTGCGCACCGTTTGCCGCTCGCTCGTAACCCAGCCCCCGATATCGCGCAAGTTCGGCAATGATGTCAGCACAATCTGTTCGCCCGCCAAGCCATACCCCTTTTTCTCACACGCCGTACCTGACCGGGCCATCCCGGTTTTCACTCGAAATGGTACCGTACGCCTATCTGCCCGCCACGCGTCAGCCCGCGACTTCAGGACGCTCCATGCATGATCCTTCACCTCTTTCGTCAGCCCCGCCCCGACGCCAACGCGACCGGATTGCGGGAGTCCTGATTGGCAGCGCGGTCGGCGATGCATTGGGCGTGCCGTGCGGCGTTCAGCGGCCCGCCCCAAATGCTGGGAGGCGGATAGAGCAACGACGCTCCGTTGGAGAAGATGCGTTGAACGAGGACGAAGCGTGACCGACGAATCCCCGCGCGAAACATCCGCTCCACCGGTCACCCTGGCCGAGGTAACCGCCTTCCTGCAGGAAACCATCGGGGCCGGTATCACTCCCCTTCGCGCCCTGCGCCAGGGAGGGTGGTCGAACGCCTACGCCTTCGACATTGCCGACGAAACACTGGTCGCCCGGTTCAGTGCCTGGCGCGACGACTTCGCCAACGACCGCTACGCCATGCGTTGGAATGCACCCGCGTTGCCGGTGCCAGAGGTAACGTTCATCGGTGAGGCGCCGGGAGGATTCTGCGCGATATCCCGGTTCATTGCGGGCATGCCGCTGGACAGCCTGACCGGTGAACAGATGCGAGCGGCCCTGCCTGCCCTGTTCGCGATGCTCGATGCCTTGCGAACCGCCGATCTGACCGGCACGAGTGGGTTTGGCGGCTGGACCGAGTCAGGCACAGCCCCCTTTGCGTCCTGGAGCGAGTTCCTGCTCGCGGTGGCCGACGACCCACCGGATCGCCGCACCCACGGCTGGAAGGCACAACTCGCCGCCTCGCCCTCCGGCATCGCCCGCTTCGACGAGGCCTTCGCGGTGCTGGAACGTCTGGTCGAGCGCATTCCCTCACCCCGTCACCTGATCCACAGCGACCTGTTGAACTACAACGTGATGGTCGACCCACCAACAGTCACCGGTGTGCTCGACTGGGGGTGCGGTCAGTTCGGCGACTTCCTGCTCGATGTCGCCTGGTTTGCCCACTACTGGTGGTTTTACCCAGCCTGGCGCGAGATCGACTTTCTGGCAGAGTACCAGCGCCATGCCGAACACATCGGACTGGACCTGCCCCGGTTCGACGAGCGAATCCTGGCCTGCCGCCTCCGGATCGGCCTCGACGACCAGGCCTACAACACCTACATGCGCCGCTGGGACGAAGTCGAACGCGCCGCGGCCCAAACCCTGGCTCTCGCCCGGAGTTGGCGGGAATAGCGTCCATCCCGAAACCGAACATCATGGTGGTGTGGCCCTGACAATCGCTCCGTGGCCTCGGTGCCCTCGTCTGAAATTGCGCGAAACCACGCCTGCAAGGTCGATATCGACCCGGTGGCACCCCACCGGGTGTCACAGATTCATGCCCACTGGTGTCTCTTTGGTAACGATGATGTTTCCACAGGAGGTTTTCACCATGAGTAACGCCCGGATCCCCAGCACCGACGTCAATGGTCTCTACGGCACGATGGTCAAAAAGTTCAGCGAACGGAAACTCGGTCGCGTGCCGGAGTCGATTGGTGTCATGTGGCACAACCGACCAGTGCTCAAGGCCATGTTCGAGTTCGGTGGCAAAGCCGAAAAATGGGATGCCTGCGATCGCCAATTGAAGTCGTTCGCCCACATGGCTGCCGTATCGATGGTCGGCTGCAGCTTCTGCCTCGACTTCGGCTACTTCCAGGCGGCCAACGAACACCTCGACTTGAACAAGGCTCGCGAGGTGCCACGCTGGCGCGAATCAACCGCTTTCTCGCCACTGGAGCGCGAAGTGATGGCCTATGCTGAAGCCATGAGCACGACGCCACCAACCGTGACCGATGCCATGTCCGCCAGTCTCCTCGACCAGCTTGGTCCCGCGGCACTGCTGGAACTGTCCGCGTTCATAGGCGGCGCCAACATGACGAGCAGGACCAATGTCGCCCTCGGCATCGAGTCGGAAGGGTTTGCCGCGGCCTGCGGTCTGAAACCGTTGGCCGAACCGTCCCGCCAGCCAGCGATGGCCGCCGTATGAGCGAGGATCCCTTCATCACCCACCGCAGCCTGCTCTTCACCGTGGCCTACGAGATGCTTGGTTCCGCGGCCGATGCCGAAGACGTCGTCCAGGAAACCTGGCTTCGCTGGGTCCAGGTCGATCAGGCCGAAATCGATGCTCCCCGGGCCTACCTGGTCCGGATGGTCACCCGGCAGGCGTTGAACCGGATTCGATCGGTCTCCCGCCGCCGGGAGGAGTATGTCGGGGAGTGGCTGCCGGAACCGGTGGTGACCAGCCCCGATGTGGCCGACGATTTCGAACTCGCCGAGAACGTCTCGATCGCCATGCTGACCGTGCTGGAAACGCTCGGACCGGTCGAGCGGGCTGTGTTCGTGCTCCGCGAAGTGTTCGAAACACCCTACGAGGAGATCGCCGCCGCGGTCGACAAGACCCCAACTGCCGTCCGTCAAATCGCCCGCCGGTCCCGCGACCACGTCGCCGCACGACGACCCCGGATGCAGGTCGATCGCGCCGAGCAACTGGCCGTCGTCGAGCGGTTCATGACGGCCATCGCCACCGGCGACGTGCAGGGGCTGCTGGACGTGCTGGCTCCGGATGTGGTGGCAATTGCCGATGGTGGCGGTATCGTGCCCGCCGCTCGGCGGCCAATCGTCGGTGCCGACAAGCTGGCGGCACTCCTGCCCGTGCTGGCGAACACGCCGGGTTTCGTGGCGACCACCGTCTGGCTCAACGGCATGCCCGGTGTCCGGGTCGATGTCGACATCGCCACCACCGCCATGAGCCTGGTAATCGAGGATGGCCGGATCACGCGCATCTACGCCATCAACAACCCACGCAAGCTCAGCGGCCTGGAAACGGTCACGGACCTCCGGCGGTAATCGAGCACGACCAGGTCGACGCCTCCTGTGGCTGCGCGAACCCGGAAGGGTTCGTCACAGGCAGGGGCCGTCACCTGGTCATGCTAGGTCCGGCCTGTGCTACAGCTTCACCGGCAAACCGGTGCGGGACGATTCGTATATGGCCAGGATGATCGCCAGCGAAGTGCGGGCATCGCGGCCCGTCACCGCAGGTGGACGCCCATCCCGCACCGCCTGCAGGAAGTCCTGGATCTGCAGGGCGTGGAAACCGGGGAACCCCAGACCGCCGGATTCGGCTTCGAGCCAGCCCGCCACCTGGTCTTCCTCGCCAGTGATGGTCCAGACATCGGTGATGCCCTGCTCGCCTTCGTTGCGCTCCCAAACACTGGCGGTGGCCCCGCTGTCGCCGTGGACACCAATCCTGAACCCAAACCCGGGCTGGAACGTGGACGCCGCCTGAATCGTGCCGAGGGCGCCATTCTCGAAGACAACCGTGGCGACCGCGGTGTCCTCGACATCAATGTAGTCACCGTGACGCAGCGTGGCGATCCGTCCGACGACTTCGACCGGCTTGCCCATGAACCAGGCAAACTGGTCGATGGCATGGACCGCCTGGTTCATCAATACCCCGCCGCCCTCGGTAGCCCAGGTGCCGCGCCAGGGATCGGAATCGAAGTATTCCTGAGAGCGCCAGATCTTCACCGCGCACTCGCCGAGCGTCAGGTTCCCGAGTTGCCCGTCATCGATCGCGGCCCGGATGCGCTGGGCGGCAGGCCACCACCGGCGCTGGAAGATCACGCCAAAGGAGATTCCGGCAGCATCGGCGGCGGCAATCATCCGGTCGGCTTCGTCCAGCGTGATCGCCATCGGCTTTTCGCAGAGCACGTGAACACCGGCATTGGCGGCCGCCACGACAACACGTTCGTGAACCGGGTGCGGCGTACAGCACATCACCGCTTCAACCAGGCCACTGGTCAGCATCTCGTTCATGTCCGAGAACACATTCGGCACGCCGTATTGATCGGCAAACGCCTGAGCCCGTTCCGCGTCCATATCGCAAACAGCCGTGAAATCGGCCTCTTCCAGATTGACCAGCGACTGGGCATGCACCCGGGCGATCTTGCCGGTGCCAACAATGCCGACCTTGACCTTGCGCTCACTCATGGTGGTTTCTCCGTAATATCCTACATCTTCGCCACAGGAAAGTTCTGGAAGACAGGGGGCCGTCTAGATCGGCGGCAAGGTGGCATCGCGCCCGGCTCCGGGCGGCAACAGACCCCGGAGATAGGCCGCCGACCAGGCCACGGCCTCACGGCCCGGGAAAATCGGGTCTTCGTTCTCGATGGCAATCACCCCGTCGTACCCCACTTCGACCAGGGCCGAGAAAATGTCGCGCCAGTCAAGCTCGCCAACACCCGGCAGCCGGTATCGCCACCAGCCGGAACCGAGGATGCCCTGCCGGGCCAAGCGCGACCGCAGGATCTCCACATCCTTGCCATCGAAGTGGTAGATACGGGAGCCGAACTCGCGGATCACGTCGGAGATGTTCGGAATGTGCAGCCAGACGAGGTGGGACGGATCAAGGCTCAACCCCAGCGCGGGTGACGGCACCGCCTCGAACATCGCGTCCCACAGTTCCGGTGAGTGGGCGAGGTTGCCCTCTGGTCCACCCCGGCCCGCCGTCTCGAACGCAATCCGCACGCCATGCTCCCCGGCGAACTCGGCCAGGGGCGTGTAGACCTCGGTGAAGATGCGGAGGTTGTCGGCCACGTGGTTGGACGAGTGCCCATCACCCACTCCGGGCGTGCCGTAGAAATGCATGCCGTAGGCCGAACCGGTGAACGTCACCACCGTATCGACCCCCAGAATCTGGGCCGCCTGAATCGTCTGCCGCATGTAGGCAATCCGCTTCTCGCGTAACTCCAGATCGGCCGAAAGCAGGTTCATCATCGGTGCCAGCGAGGCGATCCGCACCCCGTGCTGATCCAACACCGCCTGCACCTGATCGCCGCCAGTGGCCACGATGGCCGGAATGTCGAGATGCCCGGGAAAGGGAGCGTCTCCAATCGGCCGGTATCCTGGCCCGACATTGACCTCCAACGCCCGGAGGTCGTTCGCTCCGGACCAGGCAACCAGCTCTTCGAACGGGGTTGGTTCCACCCCAATCAACGTTGCGAACCCAATCTGCATGCCGCTCGCGCTCCTGATCCGGCCGCCATGGTGATCGCTGGCCGGGGAATGATCTGCTGATGAATGCTGCGCCAGATCATCCACGC
>CAZNQC010000038.1:0-21911 GCA_964574825.1 uncultured Sphaerobacteraceae bacterium
GGTTGGCGCCTTCATCGTGGATAGTGGCAGCGGAGCGTTGGGCTGAAGGCGAGCCTGTGGGGTGCGCCTAAACATGGTATTGCAACGCGTCGTTGTCAGCCTGTGAACAGTAGCGTAACGGTTCAGCGTTGAGGGTGCGAACGTGGATCGGTGCTCGATCGACGTCCGTAGTGGCCGACCTTTCGAGCTCGGACGACCGGCCATGTCTCCACGAACTGGCTCGAATGTGTCGGCCTGTCTCCCAGGCCTGAACACATACTGCGAACCAGTGGAGTCCAGGGTTCAGAATGAAGGGATGCTCGGCCTCTGCGGCGGGCAGCCAGTTCTACCTGAAGGGTGCCGCGGAGGTCTGTGCATCCACACCCAGTCTGCACACAACACGACGAGTCAAACTGACTCCGGCTGAAGCGTTGTGGAATGGGGGAAATGTAGGGTGTCTCGGCCCCAGCGCGCATGGGAGATGTTCGCCAGTTGCCATCCGCTGGGGTCTGTGACGCCTTCCCAACGGGTGCCCACGCGATCTCCAGGAGTCGGTATCACCCGTCTAAGGCTGCCCTGTCCTGCTGGTCGCGGGGACTACGACGGATAGCCTTCCGGATGCGCCCGAATCCAGTCCCAGTGCGAGCCGATCATCGCATCAAGCGTGGAATGAACGGGATTCCACCCCAGGATGATCCGTGCCCGGCTGGAGTCGGCGATCAGTGCCGGAGGATCTCCCGGGCGTCGCGGCCCGATCGCCACCGGCAACTTCTGGTCGGTCGTCAATTCCACCGCCTCGACGATCTGTGAGACTGAAAATCCATTGGTCGTGCCGAGGTTGAACACTCCCAGCGACTCATCCAATGCCTCGAGCGCCAGAATATGGGCATCCACCAGATCCAGCACGTGGACGTAGTCGCGAATGGCAGTTCCATCACTGGTCGCATAGTCGGACCCAAAGACGGTGAACGACTTGCGCGTGCCGGTGATTGCTTCGATTGCGACGGGAATAATGTGGGTCTCCGGGCGATGATCTTCGCCCAGGTCACCGTGTGACCCGGCCACATTGAAGTACCGGAAGATGGCGTAGTTGATGCCGTACACGGTGGCGTAGTCGGTCAGGATTCGTTCGACCATCAGCTTCGACGCGCCATAGGGATTGATCGGCAGCGTTGGTGACGTTTCGAGAATGGGGAGCTGTTCGGGCTCACCGTAGACGGCCGCCGTCGAGGAGAACACGAACTTGCGAATTCCAGCCGCGCGCACTGCATCGAGCAGGTTGATCCCGCCAACTACATTCGTTCTGTAGTACTCGGCCGGTTGCTCCACGCTCTCTGGAACCAGGTGGAGGGCAGCAAAGTGGAGGACCGCCTCGCAGTTGGCCTCCTGCACCGCCGTCATCGTGGCTTCGGCATCACGCAGGTCGCACTGGACGAAGGCAGCCCCGTCAGAAATGGCATCGGCGTGACCGCGCTGGAGGTTGTCCAGCACCACCACGTCGTATCCTCGTTCCAGCAATCTGGCAACGGCTACGCTTCCGATGTATCCGGCACCGCCGGTGACCAGAACTCGCATCATCTTCCCTTCAACGCAGGCCAAATCTCAGGTCCAGAACAGCCATCATGGTACACTCGGACTGCGCGTTTCTGCCGTCTTGCGTGGCCAGAATCCAGCGCAAACCCCGCTTTGTGTCAAACACTCAGTTGTATTATTCGAGGTGTTCATGAGCACGCTGACTCTGGATGTGCTGGCCCAGGCCGATCCGGCAATCGCCGCGTCCATCGACCGCGAACGACGACGCCAGGTTGATGGCATCGAGCTGATCGCATCGGAAAACTACGTGAGCGAGGCCGTGCTCGAAGCAGTCGGCACCGTACTCACCAACAAGTATGCCGAGGGCCTGCCGGGCAAGCGCTACTACGGTGGCTGCGAGTTCGTGGACGAAGTCGAGGTGATTGCCATCGACCGGGTCAAGGAACTGTTTGGTGCCGAACACGCCAATGTCCAGCCCCACTCCGGCGCCAGCGCCAACCTCGCCGCCTTCTTCTCGCTCCTGAACCCGGGCGACAAGATCCTCGGCCTCAATCTCTCCGAAGGCGGCCATCTCACCCATGGCAAGGACGTCAACTTCTCCGGGCGTTTCTTCGACGCCCACTTTTATGGCGTCAATCATGAGACCGGATTGATCGACTACGACCACGTGCTGGCAAAGGCCAAGGAAGTCCGCCCTCAGGCCATCATTTCCGGGGCCAGTGCCTACAGCCGCACGATCGACTTCAAGCGTTTCCGTGAAATCGCGGACGAAGTGGGCGCCTACCTCTTCGCCGATATCGCCCACATCGCGGGCCTGATCGCCGGTGGCCAGCACCCGACCTCGATCGGGCACGCCCACATCACCACCTCCACGGCCCACAAGACACTGCGGGGGCCCCGATCCGGGTTCATCCTCACCAGCGAGGAGTTCGGCAAGGGAGTGGACAAGACGGTCTTCCCTGGCATGCAGGGTGGCCCACTGATGCACGTCATTGCGGGCAAGGCCGTCGCCTTCGGCGAAGCACTCCAGCCATCGTTCAAGGACTACGCCGCGCAGGTGGTGACGAACGCCAAAGCCATGGCGAACGCATTCATCGAGCGCGGCATCAGCATCGTCTCTGGCGGCACGGACAACCACCTGATGTTGCTCGATGTCGGATCGATTGGCATCAGTGGCCGCAAGGCCGAGCGTGTGCTGGACGAAGTCGGCATCTCCACGAACCGCAACACCATCCCGGGCGAGACGCGTTCGGCCATGCAAACCAGCGGAATCCGTGTCGGATCTGCCGCAATCACCACTCGCGGCTTCGGCGTTGACGATTGCGTGCTCGTCGCCGACATGATCTCTCGAGTCCTGCATGCGCCGGACGATGAGGATCTCAAGGCCCAGGTTCGCGCCGAGGTACTCGAACTCACTGCCGGGTTTGGCGTTCCGGGCATCGACCGCGCCAGTTTCTCCGTGTAAGAACCCGGGACGAACCAGCCAAGTAGCAGAGTACATGAAAGCGCCGACCGGTCAAACCGGTTGGCGCTTTGCATTCATCTCGGCAGCCGGAAAATCCGGCTATTGGAGCAGGACCTCGAACCGCAGTCGATCCTCATCGGTGCTCGCCCGTCGATCGACGACACCGATCAGCATGGACATGAGGTGCAGTGCGTACTTGCCGAGGAAGGCGCCCAGCACGAAGCCGGCCAGCGTGCCAAGCATCGCACCAATCGAAAATGTAATGGGTCCATTCTTGATCACGACAGACGGCCTCCTCATGTACCGGATGGCGGTTGCGCAACCCGCGGCACAACCCACTTGTCACGACCTGAGTCGCGAACGGACCCTTGCTACTGAATCGAGAGCAACACCTGGGCCTCGGCCCAACGCTCCTCCAGGTTGTAGAAGGAGCGGAGCTCGGATTCGAGAATGTGAACGATGACATCCTCGAAATCCATCAGAATCCACCCCGAAACGGCTTCGCCTTCGACCCTGGTTGGATTGATCCCCTGTTCGCCCAACCCGTCCAGCAGCAGCCGGGAGATGGCACGCAACTGCCGCTCGTTCTCTCCCGAGCATATGACGAAGAAGTCGGCAATGGTTGAGAGTTCGTGAATGTCGATTACGGTCGTGTCGCTGGCAGGGGTTTCCGAGATGACGTCCGCGATGGTCACCGCGAGCTCACGACTTCTCTGGATCGGGTCCTGCGACTGGTCTTGACTGGTTTCTACCACGAACACCTCATTGTGCCGATTGACTGCGGAGCGATCGAAACAGGCTTGTACGGAGGGCTGGTGGGCCCGGCAGGGTTCGAACCTGCGACCAAAGGGTTATGAGCCCCCTGCTCTTCCGCTGAGCTACAGGCCCGCACGCCATTCTTCTCCGTGACCGTATTCTACGATGATTCGGTTCGAAATGTCTGCACGTACAATGTATGCGTGTGTTTCCTCACTGCCTGGCTGGCTGGAAAGTGTGAAGTTCGTGGACAGATTTGCCGATCGTATCGCCATGGTCACCGGTGGTGGTCACGGTATTGGCCGTGCCACTGCGCTGAGGTTGGCAAGCGAAGGAGCCACGGTGGTGGTGGCCGACATCGACGTCGACGCCGCTGGAGATGTCGTTGCCGATCTCGTGGCGAGTGGCAAACATGCGAATGTGGTTGCTTGCGACATCCTCGAAAAGGCGTCGGTGGAGCTAGCCATGCGAGCAGTGGAGGACCTCCATGGCCGGCTGGATGTCTTGATCAATACCGCTGGCGGAGCCATTTCCTCGGATCCTCTTGAGGCCGGCGACGAAGACGGTTGGCATGCCGATCTGGAGCTCAACCTGATTGGGACGATGCGCGTGATCCAGCGGTCAATTCCCTTGCTCCGGAAGGCAGCGCCCGGAGCGGCTGTCGTCTCCATTGGGTCGGTGAATGGCTTGGCAGCTTTCGGTGGCTATTCCTATTCGGCCGCCAAGGTTGGACTGGAACTCGTGACCAGGAACCTGGCATTGGACTACGCGGCCGAGGGGATTCGCTTCAACCTGATCGCCCCGGGAACCATCGACACGCGAGTCTGGGACAATCAGCCCGGAGCCCGAGAGCGCCTCGGACGTCTCTACCCACTCGGGCGGATCGGGCTGCCGGAGGACATTGCGGCTGCCGCGGCCTTCCTGGCATCGGACGACGCAGCCTGGATAACCGGGATCACGTTGCCGGTCGAAGGCGGCATCCTTACCGGACCGAACGCAACGCGAGTCCACGACTCGCTCGGTGAATAGAGGAAGTTCCTGAATGCACGAGGACCGGGCGTATGACAACACCCGGTCCTCGCGCACCGTAGAGGCATCAGCGCACGTCCACCCGTGGCAGAGCGTGTGCTCAGGATTGCTTTCTGGCAGGCTCGCCCAGCGTCAGCATCAGACGGTTGGCATTGGCAAAGATCGCCGCCGACTGAATGATGTCCAGAATGCCCAGATCATCGAACCCCTGCTCGCGCAGGAGACCGATCTCCGCCCCGGTGACACCTTCAGGATTGACGGTCAGCCTGGCACTGACATCGACGATTGCCCGTTCCCGGGCGGGGAGTTCAGTCTCAATGCCATCATCCAGCACCTGCTGAACCAGTTCCCGCTGCTTGGAGAGATTTCCATACAGCCGGGCGTGGACCGAAGCACAGTAGACACAGCCGTTGATCCGCGAGGTCGCAGTGGCGGCAAGTTCCCGGTCGGCGCGCGGCGTCCCACCATCGCTCTCGAAGATGTCACCGAATAGCACCGTCCGAGTTCGAACCGAGTCGAGGTCGTTGGCCAGGGTCTCGTAGTAGGTCGAGCCAGCCCGCTTGCCAAGCACGGCATCGATCCGCGCTCGCTGCTCTGGCGAAACCCCGGCTTCCTCAACTGTCTCCACCCATGGCTTCCAGTCGAGGAAATCGATCGTCCAGGTGATGGGCGTCTGGTCTGTCATTACTTGGTATCCGTCGCTTCCACCCATTCCTGTTGGCTCACCGGTCCCCCAAGCGACAACATCAGTCGGTTGGCGTTGGCGAAGAAGGCCGAATAGTTGACGATGTCCAGCAGGTCGAGATCGCCGAATCCCTGGTCACGCAGGTCCTGGAAATCTGATGCTTGCAGGCCCTCCGGATTCAAGGTGATCTTCGCCGCCAGTTCCACCACCGCCCCTTCGGGCTGCGGGAGGTCGGCCTCCAGCCCATCGTCCAGGAACTGCTGGGCCAGGTCCCGGCGCTTCGCGGCTGCGGCGTACATCCGGGCATGCACCGACGCGCAGAAGACACAGCCGTTGATGCGAGAAGCAGTCGTGGCGCCAAGTTCCCGCCGTGCGCTGGCTGCCTTGCTGTCGTCGGCATAGACATGCCGGTGAACCGTGTTTCGCGTGCGCCAGGCGTCGAAGTCGTTGGCCAGCACCTGAATGTAGTCGGAGTTTGGTGCTGTCCCGATCGCATCGACAATCTTCGACCGCGTGTCGTCCGAGATGTCCGTGTCGAGCACGCGCTCGAGCCACGGTTGCCATTCGAGGATGTTGAGCGTGAAGGTTTCACGAATTGCGGTGTCAGTCATGCCAGGCCTCCCAACGCGCGAAGACCGGCGATCAATCGCAATTGGTAGTTCACGAACGCAACGGTTTGGGAGAGTGAGACGATACCTGCCGGGCTGAATCCCGCGTCCTTGAGCGCCTGGAGGTCAGCTGGTCGGGCGTCCACCGGGTGGGTCGTCAGCAGATCCGCATGCCGGATCGCCGCATCGAGCGCAGAGTCACCTGTCCACGGAATCGTGACATCCCGTGCACTGGCCAGTATCTCGTCGCTCACGCCAACTCCGGTGGCCAGGTTCGCGTACCAATTGGCAACGGCCTCGCTCCCGGTGAAGGAGGCTGAGCGGACCGCAACCACGTATCGATCGGCTGCAGAGAGGGCCGCTGCAGATTCGTCATTCGGTTGGAAGATCGCGTCGTAGTACTCCTGCAATTCGGTGACGAGCGATGGCTTCTGGTTTCGCAGGGCAACAATGGGACTTTCTTCATCGACGCCGAGAATCGCGTTCACAACGTCGACAGTTTGAACGGATGTTTGTGCAGACACAGATATCTCCAATGTGAGTCGGCCGAAGGGTTAGTTCAACGATAGCGCGTGTTTGCCGATCAACGTCAATGCGACATCGTCCATCGGTGGGTTGCCGAGCCCGGCCCGCACATCACGGAAGTAGCGTTCCAGGGGGAATCGCTTCTGCAGGCCAACCGATCCTACTACCCGCAGGGCCTGATCGGTGATGTCGATGGCATGATTGGTGACCGTGTATTTGGCCGCCGCGAACTGCCAGCCAAGATCAGCTCGTTGTCCCGGGTGCTTGTCCCAGAGTTCTGCTGCCCCATACAGAACCGATCGGGCCTGTAGCAGCTGAATCTCCATTTGGGCGACCCGGTGCTGAACGTTTTGCAGTTCCGCAATCGGTTTCCCGAGCCCGGCTGGCACCCGATGCTTCGCAAAATCGACGGCAAAATCCCGGGCAGCCTGGGCGATACCGAGGTAGACGGCGCTCCCCAGCAGGTTCCAGCCCGAGACACCGCTGGCCGGAAGTCCCTTCTGCTGCGGGAGACGCAAATCCTCTGGAACGAATACGTTCTCGAAAACCACGTCGTGGCTGCCCGTTGCCCGCATCGCCAGGTTGTCCCACGTTTCCTCAATCCGCACGCCATCGGTCGCCATCGGAACGAGCAAGGCTCCCCGGGTCTCCTCTCCATCGCGCTCGATTACGGTCAGCAATACATTCCCGTAGGCCAGCGCTGGTGAAAGCGTGCTCCAGGTCTTGCGGCCATTGATCACGTATCCGCCGTCAACCGCCCGGGCCGTCGTCCGAAAACCTCCACCCCGGCTTGGGCTGCCCAATTCGGGCTCGCTTGCCAGGCCGTTGATGAGGGCGCCTTCGGTCAGCACTTCATGAAAAATGCGTTCCAGGAGTGCGGTTGGCCAGGATCGGGAATCGGCCAGGCCACCCATCGCACCCAGGTGCATGGTAGCCCCCAGCGCGACGGACCCGTTGCCTTTCGCCAGTTCTTCCTGGGCCAGCATCACTTCCAGGGGCGATGCACCCGGCCCACCGAACTCGACTGGCACGGTCATCGCCAGGTAGCCAGAGTCCCGCAGTGCTTGAAACGTGTCGAATGGAAAGGTGTTGTCGCGGTCGTGCGCATCGGCCTGCTCCGCGGCAATCGCGCCCATCCGGCGGCCCAGGTCGATGAAATGGGCCTGCCGTTCGGTTGTTGGATAGGGTGGGTGCCCGAAGACACCCACCTCCTCTTGTACAAGTGACTGTGTTGTCATTCATCAGACTCCACGAGGTAGACGAGTTCGAGCGTGGGCTCGTAGGCAATGCGTTGTTCCAGTCCACGCACGAATGGCCGATAGGCGATCACCGTCTCCTGATCGAACAGTGGGATGATGGCGGCTTCTTCGAGTGCGATCGCCTGTGCCTGCTTGTAGAGTTCGGCCTGGCGGGCTGGGTCGAGCTCGGTTTGGGCTTCGTCGAGGAGCGCATCGACGTCCGGATTGTTGTAGCCGCCGTGGTTGGTCAACTGCAGGGTCGAGTCGGAGCCGATCGTCCGGCGGATCTGATAGTTGGGTTCGCCAGACGCCCAGCAGTTGTTGGAGATCGCGATATCGAAGTCCCCTGCGGCAAGGGTTTCTGTGACAACCGCCACTTCCTGCTGGACCAAGGTGACATCGAAACCGACGGGTTGGAGGATGGCCTGAAGATAGGTGGCGATCAGCGGATACGGCCAGCCGTGCAGGTTCTGTCCCGGCGGATGGAAGAGCAGATTGACCGATACGCGCTCACCGCCAGTTGCCTCGTTCAGCAGCTGCGTTGCCTCGTCGATGTTCCACCGCACCTGTTCGTCCGGGTTGTCGTTGAACCACCGCTCATTTTCCTGCAGAATCACGCCTTTGGCGGGAATGCCATATCCGTAGAGCAGATCGTTGACGAATGCGTCACGGTCAATGGCGAGATTCAGAGCCTGGCGAATGCGCACGTCATTGAATGGTTCGGCAGTGCCATTGGTGACGAGATAGGTGTTGCAGGCGGTTGGATAGGAAGCGACCACGTAGTTGTCGTCACCCTCAAGCTCACCGGCCTGAGCCGGCAACACCGCACCCAGTTCGGCCAGGGCATCGACTTCGCCCGCCTTCAGGGCCGAGAGCCGCGAGTTCTCATTGGGATAGATGCGAACCTGAATGTTCTCCAACACCGGCTTTTCGCGCCAGTAGTTTTCGTTACGCGCCAGTGTCGCGTACTGATCGCGCTCCCAGTCGACCAGTGTGAAGGGACCACTGCCGATCGGAAGGTCGACGAAGTTGTAGTTCTCGTCGAACTGGCCCTGCCACCACTGGACGCTGTAGTGATTGGCAATTGCGTAGGGAAGGAGCGGACGCGGTTCGGTGTACGTGAACGTCACCGTGTAGTCGTCAACCGCCTCTACCACAGGATCGCCATAGATCTCCTCGAAGATGATGCCTCCGAGGAACTGCGATGGCTGCCCACTCTTGGCCTTCGACCGCTCCACGTTGAAGAGCACGGTCTCGGCGGTGAACGGCTCACCATTGGAGAACACGACATCGTCACGAAGCTTGAGTTCCCAGATCAGCCCGTCCGGGCTGAGGTTCCACTCCGTGGCCAGGCCGGGAAGCAGGTTGAAGTTGTTGTCGTATTCGATCAGCGGTTCATACACGTGAAGACTGGCATGGGCGTACCAGTAGTCCTCCGGACCGCCGACGAGATTCCGGTTGACGCCCAGTTTGAGCGTCTGGTCCTCGCGAAGGCGCTCGCCGTCCTCCAATTGCACGTTTGACGGCGTGGAATCCTGGGCCGTGGCAAATGACCAGGGAGAGGACGACAACAGCAGGCTGACGAGCACGGTCAGGAACAGGACTGGCCTGTAACGTGGACGATGGAGGGGCTTGTTCATGAATGGTATTCTCCTGCGCCGGACACTCAATACCGGCTCCGAATGACGAACAGCGGTGACACAATGTCCCCAGGGTGATCAGCAGCTACAACACGGTTTCATGGGTGTCCTTTCCTGGTTGATGCGGTTAGCGGCCTACATCCACGAGGTCGCGAACGGCGTCTCCGACGAGGTTGCAGAGGAGGGCAACGAGCGTGATGCAGATGCCAGGGGCGAAAGCGAGCATGGGGTACTGGCCGAAATAGGTTCGCGCTTCGTTGAGCATGGTTCCCCAGTCCGCATCCGGTGGCTGTACGCCAAGCCCGAGGAAACTGAGGCTGGTGATGATCAGGATGAGTGCCCCGAGGTCAAGCGTTCCCAGCACGACGACCGTCGTTAGCAGGTTGGGCGTGATGTGCCGGAACAGAATGCGAGTGCGGCTGGCCCCAATCGATTCCGCCGCCTCCACATACACGCTTTCGCGCAGGGTGAAGACCGACGACCGGAAAATCCGGGCGTGCGCTACCCAGCCGCCACCGATCAGGGCAATCAGGAGGGTGACGTTGCCGGTACCGAGGATGCCGAGAATCGCAAGGGTCAGCAGCAGGCTGGGCACTGCCAGGAGCACGGTCAGCAGCGTCGAAACGATCAGATCGAACTTGCCGCCGATGTACCCGGTAGTAAGCCCGACCAGCAGCCCGAGGGTGACGATGGCGATCGTCCCAATGAGCGACATGACGATGGTGGTTCGGCCGCCGTACAGCACCCGGCTGAGGACGTCCCGACCCAATTGGTCCGTTCCGAGTGGATGCTGCCATGAAGGTTTGGCCAGCATATTCTGCATGTCGAGTTGGTTTGGATTGTAGGGTGCCAACACACCGGCCAGCAGCGACACCACGATGATGCTCGCCAGCAGAGTAGCGGGGATGAGCAGGGCCAGTCGCTGACGCGCGATCCACTGGAAAGGCGTCGCAGCGACCTGCCATCGTATGGCGCGTTGCCGAGGCGGGGCAGCCGGAATGGCGGCAGCGTTACTGAGGCTGGACATTAGCGGCGTCCTCCGGTGCCGTCGAGGCGGATGCGTGGGTCGAGGAAGGCGTAGCTCACATCGGTGACGAGATTCACCGCAATGAAGAGCACGCCGGCGAACAGTACGTAGGCCCCGATAACTGGCAGGTCACGGCCGGAGATGGCCCCGATCAACGCACTGCCCATCCCGGGCCACGCGAAAATCGCTTCGATCACAATCGCGCCCGCCAGGATCTGGCCGAAGCGCAAACCAACCAGCGTGACGATCGGGAGCAGAGCATTGGGCAGCGCATGCCGCAGGACGAGCAGCGTTTGCTTGAGGCCCTTGGCGCGAGCGGTTCGAACGTAGTCTTGCCGCCACACCTCGATCATGGCCGAGCGGGTGAACCGCATCAGCGTGGCCGCCGGCGCCAGCGAGAGCGCCAGGACCGGCAGGATCATGTAGCGTATGCCGCCGTACCCTGCCACCGGCAACCAGCCGAGTTTCTCCGACACGTACGTGATGAGCAGGAGTGCCAGCCAGAACGACGGGATCGAGGCGAGCAGCAGCGCGATCACCCGCCCCGTATGGTCCAGCCAGGAGTTGGCGAACAACCCGAATACGATGCCAAGCGTCGCGCCCAGCAACGTGGAGAAGGCGAATGCAGCCAGGCCCAGTCGCAGGGTGGGAACGATTCGCTCGCCAAGAATCTCGCTCACTTCGCGCTGGTCGATGAAGGATCGGCCGAAGTCACCCTGCACGGCGTTGCCCAACCAGGTGACGTAGCGAACGGGAAGGGGATCATTCAGGCCGAGTTTCTCGCGATACTCGGCAACCGCCTCCGGAGTTGGCTCCTGCCCACCCGCCCGCAAGGCATTCATGGCCGGATCTCCCCTTGCCGCGCTGTTCAGCATGAACGCGACGAAAGTGAGGATGAGGAGGGTGGGTATTGCTGCCAGGAGCCGCGTGGCGATGTATCTGCCCATGGAACTCGTCCTGTGACGTCGTCGATTTGGGGGTGACTCGCCGGTCTCCGGCGGGTTGCCGGTACGCCAGGTCACGGTGACCAATCGGTCATCGACGTCGTGAATGCTGTGTTGCCTGTAGTGAGGACTAGCGGGTGGTCTGGTCGATCGATGGATCCATTGCCTTGAGGGCGTCTTCGTATCCATCGATCTTTGTACAGACGCAGGGAGTGGGGCAGCAACAGACTGCCGCGGTTGGCATCTGCGCGTGGGGGGAAATGCGGGTGGTGTGTGTTGCGGGAGAAGACACGAAAACGCCCCTCATCTTTCGGATGGGGGGCATCTCAGGATTGGCGTTCGCCAACTGTACGCTCCCTCATCGTCCAGGTATCTGCCTGCCGGAGTTAGCACCTTCCCAGCGAGCGTCGATGGGGGGTTGCTGGAGCTTCACCGGGCCGGTCCCTCAGCTCCTCTGGATGAGGCCAAACGACATGGTCGTTTGTTGAAGCCACTATATTGAGCGAAGTAATGGCTGTCAAGGTAGCGCTGCGAAAATAGACATCAGGAGCTGAGGGTACGAACGTCGGTAGATGCTCGATCGACGTCCGGAGGGGCCGACCTTTCGAGCTCGGACGACCGGTTTTGCCTCCACGAACTGGCTCGGATGTGTCGGCCCGTCCTCCCAGGTCTGAACACCTGACTGCGAACGGAAACTGTTCGGAATTGGTGGTATGAACCCCGATAGGTATCCGGGCAGCGTCCGTAGAGGCACATCTTTCGAGCCTGAGCAACGACGCTGGCGGGCGGGAAATGGCGCGGATGCGCCGGCTCGGTGATCGCGCAACCCTCGTAAACCCGGTTTGACGGTGTTTGGGCTGGTTTGGTAGCATTCAGCCCGGCGAAGCGCGCCGACGTAGCTCAGTGGCAGAGCAAAGGACTCATAAGCCTTTGGCCGGTGGTTCGAATCCACCCGTCGGCACCACCTCCCCGGATTTCCGCGATGACACGCGGTGCCGGGGCTTTGTATTTTCAGGCCAATCGCCGGTGTTGCCAGGCGGAGATGAAGCATGCCCAACCGTGAAACCGGGTTGATGCAGCGAGTGCGGCAATCCTGGCGGCGTGCGGGCCGACCGTCGGCGGTGCTGGTTGGCTATTCCGGTGGCGCGGATTCACTGGCGTTGCTGGCAGTGCTTCGGGACCTGGCGAGGCTGGAGGGCATCACGCTCCGGGCGGCGCATGTCGACCATGGCGTGCGGGCAGAATCTGCTGCCGACGCCGACGTGGTGCGCGTCAACACGACCACGCTTGGCATTCCTCTCGTCGTCGAGCGTGTACCGGGGGACGCCCTGTCCCGGCATGCTGGTGTGGGACCGGAGGAGGCCATGCGCCGCGAACGCTATCGAATTCTGGCTCGCATCGCTGGCGAGGCCGGAGCCGTGATTGCCACCGGGCATCATCAGCGGGACCAGGCCGAAACCGTGCTGCTGCACATAATGCGCGGGGCTGGGTTGTCTGGCGTGGCGGGGATGCGTGAGGTCGCGTCGCTGCACGTGCCCTGGTGGGACGAGGTCGCCGGGGAGCCGGTGGCGGTCTGGCGGCCGTTACTGGGCCTACCGTACGCCGAGGTGCGGTCGGTAGCGGAGGACACCGGCTTGCCGATCGTTGAGGACTCCTCGAACACGGACATCGAGTATCGGCGAAATGCAGTTCGGCATCGGGTGTTGCCGGTCATGGAGGAGGCGTCGCCGGGGGTGGAGGCGACCTTGGCCCGGTTTGCCGGGTTGGCTGCGGTGGATGCCGACGAGTTGGACGGGCGGGCTGGTGAGGCACTGGCAGCAGTGCGACATGGCGCCGATCTGGACCGACGGCAGGTGATCGCATTGCGGCCGGCGATCCGGAGCCGGGTCGTGTTCCAGTGGCTGGCGGAAGGCCTGCCGTTCGGCATCGAAGTCTCCCGGGAGCGAATCGAAGCGATGCTTGCCGTGGCGGAGACACCCGGTCCTCAGCGCACGGTCCAGATTGCTGGTGGGTGGTCAGTCGAGGTTTCACGGCAGTGGTTGCGGCTGCAATATGCTGATCGTTCCGAAGGCCACCGTCAATAGGAGGCCTTTTCTCACCGGTAGTTGTGCGATACCGGGCTGACTGCTCGGATGTCGGCAACCGATTGCGGACCATGGTCAGCTGGCGTCCGCATGAGCTGGACGCGGCTGAGGTCCACCTCGTCGGTCGGGGGAATATCCCAGCCATTGTGGGCTTGCGGGAGGAAGCCGAGGGTTTCCAGGGGCAGCAGGCGTTCGGCGATGATGTTTGTGTTGTTGTTCCCCAGTTGCAGCTTGCCTTCCACAACCAGCATCGGGGTCGAGCGGACTTCCAGGCGCTGGCGGTCGTAAAGCTGGGGATAAACCACGACATTGACCAGACCATGTTCGTCTTCCAGCAGCAGGAAGGTGATGCCCTTGGCCGTGCCGGGCCGCTGGCGACAGACGATCAGGCCAGGAATCTGGATCCGGTATCCGTCCGGGAGTGATGCAAGTTCGGCGGTGGAAACCATGTGCCTGGGGAACTTCTCGCGCAGCAGCCGGAGCGGATGAAACTGCGTTTCCATGCCCAGGACCCGGTAGGAGTCGGTCATTCGTTCCCAGGCGGTTGTGGCCGGAAGCTCGACATGATCCTGCACGGTGGAGAGTGGCAGCGAAAGCTGGCGCCCGGATGTTTTGGCACTGTTGTGCGAGCCAAACCGGGTAGGACTGATAAAGAGACCAATTTGCCACAGCATTTCGCGGCGTTGCAGCCCGAAATTGTCGCAGGCGCCGGCGGCAATCAGGTTCTCGAGCGTGGCGATGCGGAGCGGCACCCGCCGGATGAGATCAGCCAGCGAGCGATACGGTCCATGCTGGCGACGGTCATCCGCCAGGCGTTCGGCATCCTCTTCGGCCAGTCCCTTTACGTAGGAAAAGCCGATCCGAATGATCATCGGCGCTTCAACCGTGCATTCGATCTCGCTCTGGTTGATGTCCGGCTTCTTGATGTGCAATCCGGCGTGCCTGGCGTTGTTGATCAGCACGTGCGGGGCGTAGAACCCCATTGGCTGATTGTTCAGCAGCGAGCAGAGGAATTCGGTCGGATGGTACTGCTTGAGCCAGCTCGATTGATAGGCGAGCAATCCGAAAGCCGTGGCGTGGCTTTTGGGAAATCCGTATTCGGCAAAACCGGAGAGCTTGGTGTACACCTTTTGCGCAATATCGAGGGTAATCCGGGGCTCGCATTCGTTGGTGAGACAGCCGTTGATGAAGTCATTCTCCATGGCCTGCATCGCTTCGTCCGACCGTTTGCGAGTCATGGCGCGCCGGAGTTGGTCGGCCTGCCCGGCCGTAAAGTTGGCCAGGGTTTCCGCCACCTGCACCACCTGTTCCTGATAGAGGATGACGCCAAGCGTTTCCTCCAGTACGTCTTTCAGTAAGGGATGGTCGTATTCGGGCTGGTAGTTCGGATCGAGTCGCCGCTGGACGAATGGAGTGACCGCGCCGCCGATGATCGGGCCGGGGCGCACGATGGCCACCTGCACGATGAGGTCGTCCAGGTTCTGCGGCTTGGTTCGCCTGATCATCTGAATCTGGGCGCGACTTTCGATCTGGAAGGTCCCAATGGTGTCGCCTTCCTGGATCATGTGGAAGACGGCCTTGTCTTCGAAGTTGATCCGGCTGAGATCCACCGGATCCTTGCCCAGGCTGTCGATTTTGTCGAGGCACTCCTCCACCAGCGAGAGCATGCCGAGTGCCAGGAAATCGATCTTGATGAACCGGGCATCCTCGCAGGAATCCTTGTCCCACTGGCAGATGAACCGGCCGTCCATGGCGGCTGGCTGGATCGGCACACTCTCGTTCAGGGGGGTGGCAGAGATGATCATGCCCCCAACGTGCTGGGTGACGTGACGAGGGAAGTGCTGCAACTGGTGCGAGATTTCGATCAGGAACGACCAGGGCGGGGTGTGCTTGCGTGATGCATATTCCGGCAGGTGATCGAGTTGGCTTTCCAGGCTGCTGGCTCTGCCTGGTTCGCTCAGCCGGGCGATGCGGTCGAGATCCGCTGCGGGTAACCCGAGCACCTTGCCTACATCGCGAACCGCGCTGCGCAGGCGGTAGGTGGAAAACGCGCAAACCAGGGCAGCATGCTCGGTGCCAAAGACTTCATACACCCGCTCGATCATCTTCTCCCGGATTTCCCGCGGGAAGTCGATATCGATGTCGGGAACGGATTTGAGTTCCTCATTGAGAAATCGCCCCAGGTACAGGTTGTGCCTGATCGGGTCGATGGGTGACAGGCCAACCAGGTAGCACACGATGGAACTCACCGCCGAGCCCCGTCCCCGGCCCGGTGGCAGGAAGCTGCGCGAACCCGTGCGATTGGGACCACGGAGTTCAGCGGCGATATCACGGCTCAGGTCCAGTAACTCCCGGTAGATCAGGAAGAACCCCGAGAGGTTGAGTTTCGCGATCAGGCGCAGTTCCTCAGCCAGGCGGTCACGCGCCCTCTCGGTGGCGTCCTCGGCATTGGGATATTTCTCGGCAAACGCCTGCCAGCACACCTGTGCCAGGTAGGTGTCGGTTGACTCACCGGTTTCGGTATTGAAGTTGGGGAAGCCGTAACCAAGGTGTTCCGGATTGGCGAGTGTGAACCCGCCACAGCGCTCGGCAATGAGTTCGGTCGAACGGATGGCTTCCGGGTAATCGCTGAAAATGGCCTCCATGTCTGCCGGGCTGTGCAGGTAGAACTCGCTGTTGGCGCGACGCTCGCGGTGCGATCCATCGAGGGTGGTGCGGTGCTTGATGGAGACGAGCACGTCCTGCAGGTGGTGCCGGTTGCGGTGGTGGTAGTGAACGTTGCCGGTGGCGACGTAGCGAACGCCACAGTCTTCGGCGAGGTGGACCAGCCGTTCGATGCGGGGAGTGTCACCGAAGACGTAGTTCTGCTGGAGTTCGACGAAGACGTTTGCGGGGCCGAACCACTGGATGTACTGCTGGAGAACCTGGCGGGCAGCGGTGAGTTCCCCGGCATCGACAAGCCGGGCGAGTTGGCCCTTCCGGCAGCCGGTTAGGAGGATAAGCCCCTCCGCATGGTCGGCCAGGTGGGAAAGGATGAGATTGTCCCCGGTGCGGTCGTCATCAGGCGCGTCGAGCAGCACCGGGAGCGGTGGACGATCGTGGTGGATGTTGGTGAGTAGCCGGCAGAGGTTGCCGTAACCGATGCGGTTTTCGGCGATCAGGGTGAGGTGCGAACCGTCGGCCAGGGTGACTTCTGTCCCGGTGATGGGATGGATGCCGGCAGCCGTGGCGGCCTTGGCGAATTCCATCGCGCCGTGGAGACCGTCGTGGTCAGTGATGCCAAGGGAGGTGTAGCCCAGGTTCCGGGCTGCGGCGATGTAATCCTCCGGGAGGGAGGCACCGTCGAGGAAGGAGTAGGCAGTGTGGAGGTGGAGCTCGGTGTACATGGCAGTGGCGAAGACGCGTCAGGCCGCGCGAGCTGGGGGGATGTGTTCTCCACCCATTCCGCTGCCATCCTGCGTAGGCTGTCGATTTGCCTTACCCGAAGAGGCCGTCATCGTTCGTAGGGGCCGGCTCCATGTCGGCCAGGTCATCACAGGAACCCCCGTAGGGGTCGGCCCCGTGCCGACCCTGAATGGAACGCTGCCCGCGATACCGCCCACGCCCTCCGTCGTGTGCCGAGGGGCGTTGTCAATAATCCTGCAGGCACCAGGTATCGGCGATGCGGTCGTGGAAGATGGTGCGCCGGGTGCCATCGGTGAGCAGCACGGCAAAATACTGGCGGTTGATGGGATCGCGCCACCACTCATCCTCGATGATCCAGGTGTCCTGAACGCGTTCGACCTCGTGCTGGTGCTGGTTGATCGTGAGGGCATGGGGCACTCCCGTGGAGGTAACGGTGACCGTGAGTGGCAAGGGAGCGTTCAGGGGTCGTAGCTGATGAGGGCGTGACGGCGTTCCGGAATGCGTGACCATGGTTCCACCTCAACAACGTGGTAGAGCGGCGATTCTCCGTAGCGGTGCTTGAGCTGGTGAATGGCGGCAACCAGCGGCATCGTCGCGCGGGCGCCCATCTGGGCGAGCGATGCCTGGCGGGCGATGGCCTGGCTGAGGCCGCTGAAGATGAGCGTGAGCGATTCGACCGGACCGTCGAGTTCCAGATCCTGCAGGCGCAGTTGGAGGGCGTGGACGAGGCGGTCGTGACCGGTTGGCTCCTTGAAGGTGAGCACGCGTTCCCACGACCGGCGATCACCTTCGAGAATGGCCTGGATGGTGACCTGGCGCACCTGCCGATGCCGGAGTTCGGGTTTGCTGAAGGCGCGGGCAACCATTTGGCGGATGCCGATGAAGAACATGTCGCGGCTGACCGTTGCGGTGGGCATCACCAGGTGCTCGTGAATCTCCTGGTCGTGGGTGGGTGCAGTGACCGGCGTGGTGTCGTTCCCGCTGGCAAGCTCCCAGGCATGACGGCCAGCGGGGCCGAAGCGGGCGCCAACCTTGCGGGCCGGGATGCGCGTGAAATCACCAAGCGTGGGAATCCCCAGTCGTTCGAGCTGGCGAATGGTGTCGTCCGGCAGTGGCAGGCAGGAAATGGGCGCGCGGTTGAGGAATTCGATGGTCTCATCTGGCGCGACAGAGCGAATGCCGCCTGGCGCGGCAACGGTCGCGGCAACCTTGGCGGTGAAACGGTTGGTTGCCACCCCGGCCCGGGGTTGGAGGATGGGATTGGCGCAGGCGAGGATGCGGCGGGTGGCTTCGTGCTGGGTGCCGTGGTGCCGTTCGAGGCCGTTGAGATCGATATACCAGGTGCCCGGGTCATCAAGGGCGGGTTCAACGAGCGGGCTGAGGTCATCGAGCCGGTCGGTAACCTGGCGGATGACGGTTGTTTCGCGGACCGGGTCCGGCGTGAGAACGACCACCTTAGGGCAGAGCGCCTGGGCTTCGGTCAGGTTCATGCCGGGGCGAACGCCAGCTTCGAGGGCCTCCGGGGTGGCGTCGAGCACGACCGGACGACCACCCTGGGGATTCCCGAGCGTGAGCGGCTGGCCAGCCAGTTCCGGACGTTCGAGCAGGGCGATGCGCAGGGCAAACCAGGGGATACGAAGGCAGGCGACCGGCATGGAATCCCTCCCTGTGGGTCCGGCGATGGGGAAGCAGGACGGCGTTGCCGCGATGCCTGGCCCCACACCACCATCGCGTCCGTCCAGCCCCTCAATGGGTCTGGCTTGATAATAGAACATATGTTCTAATCCCGCAACCAGCAAGAAGCGACAAGCGCCACCTGGCCCGCAACCCGATTGCCCAATCACCCCGCCCACCTCGCGGCGGGAAGTACACTTCCGGCAACGAACCGGGGCATGAGCGAACCGGCAGGACGCACTGCCGAATGCAATGACGATGTAGTCAGAGGGGATGGTATGGATCAGGCACTGGATGAGCGGCAGCAGGCGGAGTTGCGGGCCAGGGGGGTGGCGCGCATCCTGATCTCCGAGGCGGAATTGCAGGACGAAATCCGCACGATGGCCGCCGAACTCGATGCCGAGTACGGCAACGACCAGCCGCTGATGATTGGCGTGCTGACTGGTGCCGTGGCGTTCATGGCCGACCTGATGAAGGCGATGACGATTCCACTGGAAATCGACTTCATGGCGATCTCCTCCTACGGGGCGGCCACCAGGTCGTCCGGCGTGGTCCGCATCCTGAAGGACCTCAACGCCGAAATCGAAGGGCGGCGGCTGATCATCGTCGAGGATATTGTCGACAGCGGCCTGACTCTCCAGTATCTGCTCGAACTCCTCAAGGCCCGCAGTCCCCAGGACATTCGTGTCGTGGCCTTGCTCAAGAAGGACAAGCCGGACGCCGTCGACGTTCAGGCCGATCGCGTGGGATTCCACATTCCAGACGAGTTCGTGGTGGGCTATGGCCTCGACTACGCCGGCCGCTATCGCAATCTGCCCTACGTGGCAGTGCTGGACCCGAGCGAATACAGCGGAGCGTAGCCACCAATCGCAGCCAGCATCCAGCAGCGACTGGCTGGAGAGGCTCCTCCTCGAAGCGCCGCAAGCACAGCCTGCCATGAGTCAGTACGGGAGACCCAGCCAGCCACTGGATAAAGTGGTGGTATGGGTGGATTGGCCGGCGCCGGTCCTGAGCGCAGCGAAGGATCTGTGGCCTTCCCCGCTCGCTGGGCTGCCCTGTCTTCCCACCCCAATCACCAAATGCGAACGACCGACGTCGCCGCTGGCAGCAGACAAACGTCTGGACATAAGTGCAGGGAGAACAATTCCACTGTGCTGCGCCGTTCCCTATACTGAGGGTGTGGCACATCTATCCGGACGGACGCACCTCGCGCTCAACAGTCTGCCCGTTCGATCCTCAAGGACTTCGGTATGCCCAAACGCAAGTGGCTCCGCAGTGGAATCTTCTGGCTCCTGCTGGTGGTTGGGATCTGTGTTGTCTGGTTTGCCATTGATGGGAACCGCAGCGCACCCGATCAGGTCGATTTCAACACCTCCGTCGTCGCCGATATCCGGGAAGGCAACGTCCAGCGACTGGTCGCCCAGGAGGGCAGCAGCGACGTCCAGGTTCACTACACTGACCCGCAACGCGACGCTACCGAAACGCGAATCCCGCCCGACAGCAACATCATCGATATCCTCTCGGCGGCCGGAATTCCTGCTGACGCCGTGCCGATCGAAGTTCAGGCCGCCAGTCGCTGGGGGTTCGTGCTTGGCTTCCTCGGGTTCCTGTTGCCGCTCCTGCTGATCGGGGGCCTCATCTTCTTCCTCTTCCGCCAGGGCCAGGGAGCCAACAGCCAGGCCATGTCGTTTGGCAAGAGCCGCGCCCGGCTCTTCTCCAGCAATCGGCCCACGGTCACCTTTGTCGATGTCGCCGGAGTCGATGAAGCCAAGGAAGAACTGGCCGAGGTGGTCGAGTTCCTGAAATACCCGGACAAATTCGCTGCCCTCGGTGCCCGCATTCCGCGCGGCGTTCTGCTGGTGGGACCACCAGGCACCGGCAAAACGCTCCTTTCACGTGCGGTGGCCGGCGAGGCCGGGGTACCTTTCTTCAACATTTCTGGCTCCGAGTTCGTCGAAATGTTCGTCGGCGTCGGAGCCAGCCGCGTGCGGGACCTGTTCGACCAGGCCAAGAAGAGTTCGCCCTGCATCGTCTTCGTCGATGAAATCGACGCCGTCGGACGCCAGCGCGGCGCCGGGCTCGGCGGGTCGCACGACGAGCGCGAACAGACCCTCAACCAGTTCCTGGTGGAAATGGACGGGTTCGACAGTTCGATCAACGTGATCGTGATTGCCGCGACCAACCGGCCCGATGTGCTGGACCCAGCACTCCTTCGCCCAGGCCGGTTCGACCGCCAGGTCATCCTCGACCGGCCCGATATCCAGGGCCGCCGCTCGATTCTGGACGTCCACACCCGTGGCAAACCGATGGAGGAGAACGTCTCGATCGACTCCCTGGCCCGGCAAACCTCAGGCTTTTCCGGAGCAGATCTGGAAAATCTGGTCAACGAAGCTGCAATTCTGGCTGCCCGGCGCAACAAGCGCACCGTTGGCCGCAGTGAACTGACCGAGGCGATCGACCGTGTGATCGCTGGCCCTCAGCGCAAGAGCCGCGTCATTTCCGAGCGCGAACGGCTGATGACCGCCTACCACGAGGCTGGCCACGCCCTGGTCGCCCGGATGCTGCCCCACGCCGATCCGGTCCGCAAGGTGTCGATTGTGGCCCGCGGCATGGCCGGTGGCTACACCCGCACCGTGCCCGACGAAGACCGGCTGTTCCGGACGAAGGCGCAATTCAGCGACGACATTGCCGTCTTCATGGCCGGCCAGGTGGCCGAGCAACTTGTGTTTGAGGAAATCTCCACCGGCGCCTCGAACGATATCGAGCGGGCGACGGCCATCGCGCGACGAATGGTGACCGAGTTCGGGATGAGCAAACTCGGGCCATTGGCGTTCGGCAAGAAGGAGGAGATGGTTTTCCTGGGACGCGAGATCAGCGAACAGCGTAATTACAGTGACGCGGTGGCGCTGCAAATCGACGAGGAGGTGCACAAGATTATCGACGAGGCCCACGAACGCGCTTTCACGGTCATCAGTGAGCATTTCGACAAGTTGGAAGCCATTGCCCTGTTGCTGATCCGGGAAGAGACGATTGACGACGAACAACTGGAGCGCCTCTTCGACACTCCGCGCCCGAAACCCAACCTGGTCGGACCACCTGCTGGCCGCCCGTCAACCCAGGCGCAGGCAGCCGCGAACCGTCCGTCCGCGCGTCGCATCCCGGACCGGTCGGACCATCGCGACCAGGACCCGCCGACCCTGGGATCGCTCCGGCCCCAACCGGCCGGAGGCTAATACGTTCACCAGGCGGACGGTGATGGCGAAGACAGGATGCCAGGGGTGTTGGCCTCCTCGTTGCAACACTCGAGTCTGCACGCAAT
>CAZNQC010000039.1:0-6946 GCA_964574825.1 uncultured Sphaerobacteraceae bacterium
GAAACCCGGCTGGAGGTTCCATCGTGTCACGATCGGTCCACCGCCAGCCGGGCTGTGACGGCGCCAGCGAGGGTGGCCCAGGAGGTGTCTGGGGCACCCGGAACCGCGCTCGACATGCGCGTGGAGACTATTCCGACAACTCCTTGTCGCGTATTCCGTCGGTCTGCCGTGATCGAAGACGTCGTTGCAGGACGATCGCTGGCATGTCGGCGCCTGGCATTGAGGGCCGACGGGCACACCGCCCGGACGAGGAAGTCCGGGCGGTGTGGTGACGCAGGGGGGCGTTGTATTGGTGGCGTTGCAGCCAGCTAGTTGGCTGCGTACACGAGGTAGACAGTGACATCGGTGCCACCAGCATCATTTGATTGCAGTACCGCAACCCCGGACATACCGGAATCACTCTGCTCACGCATCGGCACCAACAGCAGGCCATCCACCACCGGGCCGGTCAGATCGCCACAGGCGACGTAGGTCGTGATGTTTTCGGCGCTTTCGTGGGCATTGATGGCGAACGGACTGGCCAGCAGGTCATCGATCGTCGCGTCGATGGTGGTTGAAGACGTCGCCACCTCACTGTCCTCGATCTGGGATACGTCGGTGAGGGGCCAGGTGGGGTTGGGATCGAGTGCGGCGCACGTGCCGGCGTGAATGTGTGCCGGATGGACCAGGCTATCGCCCGGAGTTGCTCCCTGCGCCGTGGCAGCCACCGTCAGCGACATCATTGCCACCAGCGAAATGAGGATCGTAATCAACCGCGATCGGAACATGGTGTTTCTCCCCAGGTTCGTCTCCCTGATCCCGGATAGCGATCGGGGCGGCGAACCCATCCAGTCAAATCCATCGTTCAGGCGAGCGATGGTCACCGGTTGGTGCCAGGTGAACATGGGCGGGACCGTGACCGGGTCGAGGTTCCCGCCCACATCGTGTTACAGAGCGGTCACCACGATCGTGGCGACCATCGACGGGTGCAGTGAGCAGAGGTAGTCGAAGGTTCCGACATCCTCGAAGGTGTAGCTGAAGGTATCCCCACTGTTCATGATGGCGGAATCCCACAAGCCGTCCTTCGATGTCGTGGTATGGATCACCTCGCCATCGTTGGACCAGGTGACGGTGGTGCCAACCGGCACCTCCACCGTTTCGCCATCGAATCCGAAGTCGAATATCGAGACGGTGATGTCGCCGGCCGCCTCATCCGGGACCTGATCCGCAGTGCCGTCCGGACTGGTCGTGAGGTAGACCAGCACCTCGATCCCGCGGCCTGAGTCAGCGGATGAGAGCACCGCGACACCCGCGTAACCGGAGTCGTTTTGCTCCTGCAGGCCAACGACCATGGTGCCGTTCACCACCGGGTTGTCGAGATCACCGCAGGCAATATAAGTGGCGATGTTTTCGGCACTCTCATGGACATTGATTGCGTAGGAGCTGGCCAGCAGGTCATCGAAGGAGATATCGAGCGCGGTGGCGCCCACTTCGACCGTATCCGGCGTGACCGGCTCGGCCACTGGTGCCACATCCATCAAGGGAAAGGCAGGATTGGGATCGAGTTCGGCGCAGCTCCCGGCGTGGATGTGGGAGGGATGTGCGACCGGGGCCTCCTGGGCAGAGATTGCCGCCCACCCTGCCCCGGCAAGGGCGATACAGGTCAGAAACGTGAGCGCGAGCTGCCTGGTGAATCGAATCATGGAGGTCTCCAACGACTGGGTATGACATGCACGGGTATCGCCGGGAACGATGGTGTTCCGGGCCCCGCTCGATTGGGAAGTGCCTGGTCCGCAACTCCGGCATTCGGGCCCGGACCATGACCTGACCGGATTCTCGCCAGAGCAGGAGAGCAATGTTCCCTGTCCGCCGGAGAGGTGTACGGTCATTCACTATCCCCACCATAGCGCATAAACACCATAAGTCAAGCATTTATGGTGTTTTGTTGACTTGATGCGGTGTTGTCGCCTACGATGGCATGAGATTTCCGCAGGAGGGCATCATGGCGCGCAATCCATGGAACAAGCGATTCTTTTCGACCACGGCCGGACACATCCTGACCTTGCTGCGCCGGCAGAAGCAGACCGTGGACGACCTGGCTGATGCCCTCACCCTGTCTGACAACGCCGTTCGGAATCAGCTCTATGGACTGGAGCGGGATGGGTTGGTGGCGGTTGACGGGACTCGCCGCGGGACTGGCAAGCCGTCCTGGCTCTACGGACTCGCGCCGGAGGCGGATCGGCTCTTTCCCAAACCTTACGCAACCATCCTCGATCATCTGCTGGAGGTGCTGTCCAGCCACCTGACGCCAGCGGAAGTCGATGCTGCCCTGGTCGAAGTCGGTCAGCGGATGGCGGCTGGAATACCACCATTGGCTGGTACCGCCGAGCAACGCCTTCCGGCGGTGATTGAGGCGTTCTCCGGCATTGGTGGTTTGGCCGAAATCGAGGCAACTGATGGTTGTCTTGCGATTCAGGGTTTCGATTGCCCGCTTTCGCGGACCGTGCCGCAGCATCCGCAGGCCTGTCGTGTACTGCAGTCGATGCTGGAGACGGTGCTGGAACAGCCGGTGGCGGAACGCTGCGACCATGGCACCCCACCACGCTGCCGCTTCGTGCTGGAAGGTGCTACCGCCCTGGTGGAGTGATACTCCGGGCAACAGAACACCGATGCTCGCCGCACGTGGCCTCAGGAATGCTGGTCGCTCTTACACGATCGCCTGCCTCGTCGGGACCTCTTCGTCGGCCAGCGCATTCCGGATGATCCGCAGCGCCCGCTCCAGATCCTCGTAACTCACGCCATTCAGGCTGGTCGGGAATGATGGTGGCGCTGCGGAGTTGTCCAGCAGTTTCCGGTTCTGGTGCAGCCCGCGACAACTCCTTGTCGCGTATTCCGTCGGTCTGCCGTGATCGAAGACGTCGCTGCAGGACGATCGCTGGCATGTCGGCGCCTGGCATTGAGGGCCGACGGGCACACCGCCCGGACGAGGAAGTCCGGGCGGTGTGGTGACGCAGGGGGGCGTTGTATTGGTGGCGTTGCAGCCAGCTAGTTGGCTGCGTACACGAGGTAGACAGTGACATCGGTGCCACCAGCATCATTTGATTGCAGTACCGCAACCCCGGACATACCGGAATCACTCTGCTCACGCATCGGCACCAACAGCAGGCCATCCACCACCGGGCCGGTCAGATCGCCACAGGCGACGTAGGTCGTGATGTTTTCGGCGCTTTCGTGGGCATTGATGGCGAACGGACTGGCCAGCAGGTCATCGATCGTCGCGTCGATGGTGGTTGAAGACGTCGCCACCTCACTGTCCTCGATCTGGGATACGTCGGTGAGGGGCCAGGTGGGGTTGGGATCGAGTGCGGCGCACGTGCCGGCGTGAATGTGTGCCGGATGGACCAGGCTATCGCCCGGAGTTGCTCCCTGCGCCGTGGCAGCCACCGTCAGCGACATCATTGCCACCAGCGAAATGAGGATCGTAATCAACCGCGATCGGAACATGGTGTTTCTCCCCAGGTTCGTCTCCCTGATCCCGGATAGCGATCGGGGCGGCGAACCCATCCAGTCAAATCCATCGTTCAGGCGAGCGATGGTCACCGGTTGGTGCCAGGTGAACATGGGCGGGACCGTGACCGGGTCGAGGTTCCCGCCCACATCGTGTTACAGAGCGGTCACCACGATCGTGGCGACCATCGACGGGTGCAGTGAGCAGAGGTAGTCGAAGGTTCCGACATCCTCGAAGGTGTAGCTGAAGGTATCCCCACTGTTCATGATGGCGGAATCCCACAAGCCGTCCTTCGATGTCGTGGTATGGATCACCTCGCCATCGTTGGACCAGGTGACGGTGGTGCCAACCGGCACCTCCACCGTTTCGCCATCGAATCCGAAGTCGAATATCGAGACGGTGATGTCGCCGGCCGCCTCATCCGGGACCTGATCCGCAGTGCCGTCCGGACTGGTCGTGAGGTAGACCAGCACCTCGATCCCGCGGCCTGAGTCAGCGGATGAGAGCACCGCGACACCCGCGTAACCGGAGTCGTTTTGCTCCTGCAGGCCAACGACCATGGTGCCGTTCACCACCGGGTTGTCGAGATCACCGCAGGCAATATAAGTGGCGATGTTTTCGGCACTCTCATGGACATTGATTGCGTAGGAGCTGGCCAGCAGGTCATCGAAGGAGATATCGAGCGCGGTGGCGCCCACTTCGACCGTATCCGGCGTGACCGGCTCGGCCACTGGTGCCACATCCATCAAGGGAAAGGCAGGATTGGGATCGAGTTCGGCGCAGCTCCCGGCGTGGATGTGGGAGGGATGTGCGACCGGGGCCTCCTGGGCAGAGATTGCCGCCCACCCTGCCCCGGCAAGGGCGATACAGGTCAGAAACGTGAGCGCGAGCTGCCTGGTGAATCGAATCATGGAGGTCTCCAACGACTGGGTATGACATGCACGGGTATCGCCGGGAACGATGGTGTTCCGGGCCCCGCTCGATTGGGAAGTGCCTGGTCCGCAACTCCGGCATTCGGGCCCGGACCATGACCTGACCGGATTCTCGCCAGAGCAGGAGAGCAATGTTCCCTGTCCGCCGGAGAGGTGTACGGTCATTCACTATCCCCACCATAGCGCATAAACACCATAAGTCAAGCATTTATGGTGTTTTGTTGACTTGATGCGGTGTTGTCGCCTACGATGGCATGAGATTTCCGCAGGAGGGCATCATGGCGCGCAATCCATGGAACAAGCGATTCTTTTCGACCACGGCCGGACACATCCTGACCTTGCTGCGCCGGCAGAAGCAGACCGTGGACGACCTGGCTGATGCCCTCACCCTGTCTGACAACGCCGTTCGGAATCAGCTCTATGGACTGGAGCGGGATGGGTTGGTGGCGGTTGACGGGACTCGCCGCGGGACTGGCAAGCCGTCCTGGCTCTACGGACTCGCGCCGGAGGCGGATCGGCTCTTTCCCAAACCTTACGCAACCATCCTCGATCATCTGCTGGAGGTGCTGTCCAGCCACCTGACGCCAGCGGAAGTCGATGCTGCCCTGGTCGAAGTCGGTCAGCGGATGGCGGCTGGAATACCACCATTGGCTGGTACCGCCGAGCAACGCCTTCCGGCGGTGATTGAGGCGTTCTCCGGCATTGGTGGTTTGGCCGAAATCGAGGCAACTGATGGTTGTCTTGCGATTCAGGGTTTCGATTGCCCGCTTTCGCGGACCGT
This sequence comes from uncultured Sphaerobacteraceae bacterium, assembly GCA_964574825.1. Classification (GTDB taxonomy): domain Bacteria; phylum Chloroflexota; class Chloroflexia; order Thermomicrobiales; family UBA6265; genus JACCYX01. The sequence goes on from CAZNQC010000039.1 coordinate 5,201, forward strand.
GCCGCAGCATCCGCAGGCCTGTCGTGTACTGCAGTCGATGCTGGAGACGGTGCTGGAACAGCCGGTGGCGGAACGCTGCGACCATGGCACCCCACCACGCTGCCGCTTCGTGCTGGAAGGTGCTACCGCCCTGGTGGAGTGATACTCCGGGCAACAGAACACCGATGCTCGCCGCACGTGGCCTCAGGAATGCTGGTCGCTCTTACACGATCGCCTGCCTCGTCGGGACCTCTTCGTCGGCCAGCGCATGCCGGATGATCCGCAGCGCCCGTTCCAGATCCTCGTAACTCACGCCATTCAGGCAGAGCCGCAGCCCACTCTCCAGCGACCCATCGACCAGGAACGACGTCGGCGGCGTCAACGTCACGCCCCGCCGCAACGCCCCATTCGCCACCCGCTCGGCCTGCAGTTCGGACATCGGCATCCAGGCGTGCAGGCTGGTCGGGAACGATGGCGGTGCCACCCGCACGCCGAGCATGCGCCGTGCCAGGGCCATTCTCCTGCTCGCATCGTGGGCAATCGCATCGCGCACGGCCGCCGCCCCACCGTCGACGATCACCTGGCACACCAGCAACGCCGCCAGCGACGAAGTCGAATAACTCGTCGCCCGCAGCACCTCCGCGCAGCGCCCGAACCGCTCCTCGTCCGGCGTCACCAGCACCCCGACTCTCACCCCCATCGCGAGGGTCTTGGAGGCCGAGGAGACGTAGAAGGTCCGCTCCGGAGCCAGTTGCGCCAGCGGCACCAGGTCGTCTCCGTACCCATCCAGCGCGTAGGCGAACGGCCCGTAGACATCGTCCTCAATGATCGTCAGGTCGTACTCCCGGGCCACCGTCACGATGTCGGCTCGCCGCTGGCGGGACATCGTCCGCGTCGTCGGATTCTGGATCGTCGGGATCGTGTAGAGCAACCGTGCCCCGGTCCGTTCGACCGTCTCGGCCAATGCCTCTGGCACGATCCCCTGGCCGTCCATCGCCACCCCGGCGACCTGGCCACCCCGGTTGGCGATCAACGCCCGGAACCCGGCGAAGGTGGCCGCCTCGGTCAGCACGGTCTCTCCCGGCCGCAGGTGCGTGTCGACCACCAGCGACATGGCGTGTTGCGCCCCGGTGGTCACCATCAGCCGCCGCCAGTCGATGCCGTCGAACCGTGCCGCGCGTCGAAACCACAGGGCGAGGGTTTTGCGGTGCCAATCGATGCCGACCGGCGGCGAGATCCGCAGCGTCTCACCCAGATCCGGTCGCTGAGGTAACCGGGCCAGCGTTTCGGCAATCACCTGCGTGCCGAGCGGATGCGCCTGCAGGTTCAGCGAGAGATCGATCGGTCCATTCGTCACGGCTGGCGAGGAGTGCTGGTGGCCGTTGGTCTGGGGCCGGGCGTGATCGGCGACAAAGGTGCCACGCCCGACCGTGCTGGTCAGCAGGCCCAGCCGCTCGGCCTCGGCATAGGCCTTCGTCACCGTGCCCACCCCGATCCCGAGGCGACTGGCGAGTTCGCGATGCGGCGGCATCCGGGTTCCCGGCGACAACGCTCCCTGCGCGATGCTGGTCCGCACCGCCCGCACGAGTTGTTCGTGCAGGGTGCCAGTGCCGTCGCCGATGGTGGGTGTCCAGGTCGCGCTCATGCGCCCAGCCTACCCCGACCTCCCCGCAATTGTCACGGTGACAATCACTGACACAATCTCGTGCTGTGTGATCCAGCCTGGATCAGGGCGCTGAATCGTTGGCACGCGCGTGTCTCGCCCCG
>CAZNQC010000039.1:7046-8836 GCA_964574825.1 uncultured Sphaerobacteraceae bacterium
GTGATCCAGCCTGGATCAGGGCGCTGAATCGTTGGCACGCGCGTGTCTCGCCCCGGTGCATGGGCCTCCCAATTCAGCAGCCCCCACCACCGTAAGCGCAGGGAGGGGCGACGACGCTCGCGGTCGCCCCCGCCGCAGACACCAGGACCGTTCCCTGCATGCCCGGATGGTACTCGCAGAAGTAGGCAAACTCACCCGTTTCGGCGAAGGTGTAACTGAAGGTTTCGCCGGGATCGATCCGCCTGGAGTCGAACAGGCCATCGACGCTGGTGACGGTGTGTGGCCAGATGTCGTCGTTGGTCCAGGTGACCGTGGTCCCCACGCCAACGTCGATGGCGGCGTCCTCGAAGACGAAGTCCCCGATCGAGACGGCCACTTCGGCCGTGGTCGCGTCGCTCATGTCCGAACCGGCATCGGCCGCACCGCAGGTTGGCGCAAACCCATCGATGCCCGCGGCCGAGACTGGGGTGTTGGCCAGATCGACGCGAGCCAGGAAACCGAGTCCTTCGCCACGGTTTTCGCCGAAGGCTGGGGCGGAGAAGTACAGCGCGCCGTCAGGTCCAAAGCCGAGATACACCGGATAATCGGCGCCGGTGACGATCGGCTCGATCGTGTCCGGGGCGGTCAGGCGCACGATCCTCCCGGTTCCCGGCATGATGTAGGGAGCATCGTCCAGATTGTTGGTGGCCATTTCGGCGGCGTACAGCGAGCCGTCGGGCCCCATCACCAGGTCGGTCACGGCGGTCAGGCCGGTGACGTAATCCGTGACGTCGCCGGCGCTGCTGACGTGGACCACCTTCGACGCGCCGTCGGGGAATGGCGTGATCGTTTCGAACGTCACGTAGGCGCCCCCGTCGTTGTCTGGGGCGATCCCGGTCGGGGTCATCTGGACCGCCGAGAAGTCGACAACCGCAGTGATCTCACCATCGAGGGTGACGCTGAGCAACCGTCCGCCCACGGCTTCGGTGACCCAGAAACCGTCTGTTCCGGCTTCGAGGTCGAACCAGGAGCCGTAGGGATCGTAGTCCCACGGAACGAACTCGACCGGATTCTCCGCGGTCCAGCTGCCGAGATCGGCCACCAGTTCCCAGGTGCCGTCTGCCAGGATGCGGTAGATGCCATTCGCGATGTCGGGGTTCCCCCAGCTTTCGCTGCCAGCGGCGCTCAGGGCGTAGAGTTCGCCGTTGAGAATCACGACATCCATGATGCCCCAGGTCCAGTGGCGCTCGGTCCAGTAGCCAGAGGGGAGGCCCTCGATCACGGGCGTCGTGCAGCCATCAGCGACCGTGGCGATGCTGGCGCTGTCACCCACCAGCGAGGGGTACGTCGTGCCATCGACCACGACCGGCGCGTCACCCCCAGCACCCGCGAGCGCCAGGTAGAGCGTGCCGTCGTCACCCCAGGTGAACCCGCGCGGATTGGTGAGGCCATTGACGATGACATCCACGTCGCCGGAGGCCGGTGTAGCCTCCTGGCTGGCGGCAGGCATGGCAAAACTGGTCATAAGCAACATGACGATCAGCGGAACGATTCTGGGAACACGCATGGCAAAGTCTCCCCGGTAGAGGTCGCGCTGCCCTGATTGGCAGGAGTGTGCGTGGCGCCATTGCACGTGCCGTCAGGGTGCACGAGTGGGCCGGGGGAGACTTCCGTACTTTGTACGCATTCCCTGGGTGGGAGCGATGACGCACCGCGATCCTATACGAGACCGTAGCGCGTGGCCGTCGCGATCGCGGCCCGGCGCGAATTGACGCCGAGCTTGTTGTAGACATTGGCGACGTGGCGCTCCA
>CAZNQC010000039.1:8936-19019 GCA_964574825.1 uncultured Sphaerobacteraceae bacterium
GCCCGGCGCGAATTGACGCCGAGCTTGTTGTAGACATTGGCGACGTGGCGCTCCACTGTGCGCACGGAGAGGAAGAGCTGGTCGGCGATCTCGGGTGCCGTGTAGCGCTGGGCCAGCAGCGCCAGGACATCGTTCTCCCGCGAACTGAGAGCGACGGGTGGGCGCAGCGCAGTGTTTTCGATCTTGCCCGGAGGTGGCTTGCCCGCGGCCAGGGCGTCCGCGACCGCGATTGCCTCGGCGATCGCGGTCGCAAAGGGGAGATTCCGCCCTGTGGCGACCGCCTCCGGATACCCGAGCCCCAATGCAGTGGCGGATTCGCTGGCAATTTGAACCAGCATGTACGGTGCATCGCCCTCGACAACGATGCCGGTCCGCTCGGCAATCGCCTGAACCATCCCGGCGATCGTGGCAGCCGATTCACGATAGCCGCAGGTTGACGCAAGTCCAGCCAACTCGGCCAGGGCATAGCCTGCCTGGGTCACCATCCCTGCCGTGTCGTACGCCCGCAGGGAATCCCCATAACGCGCTGCCGCCCGGGTGAAATGCCCATCCTGCCGCTCGATGCGACCCAACCTGAGGAGAGTCTCACCGGTTTCGAGATGCCGGCCGGATGCCTGGAGGACCTCCAGGGCGCCCTGGAGCAATGAGCTCCCCCGCTCCCGCTGGCCGGAACGTATCCAAAGTGTTCCGATCGCCGCCAGACCCGACTGGTAGCGGTCGATTGGAATCCCGCGATCGACTGCCGATCCCACCGCCTCTTCGAGCAACTCGATCGCTTCACCGATGCGGGCGTTGTCGCTTCCCACCACATTGGCTTGCACCCAGAGAGCTTCGCCGAGCAGGTCGTGGTCGCCGGCCACGCGAGCCAGCGACACGCTCTCGGCACTGATCTGCCCGGCTCGGTCGATTGCGCCGACCGCCAGGAGCAGCGCTGCAAGCTCCAGCAGGGCCTTGGCGCGAATGTCCGGCGGGGCGGTTGTCCCACGGGCGAGCGCGGCGCCCAGCGCCTCGATCCCTTCGGAGATTTGACCGCGATGGAGCCAGTAGTTCGAGAGCGCGGCGGCGAGACGCAACTCGCGGACCGTATCTCCGGACTCGGCCAGATAGCCAAGCGCGGCGCGGAGGTTGGCGTATTCGATGACGAAGCGATCCAGGTGATGCCGCATCTCAGGGCCATAGACGTCGGCCCCGATCTGTTCGGCGAAGGTCAGGAAAAAGCCTGCGTGCCGGTTGCGAATCGAATCGGCGGTCCCCGACCCTTCGAGCTGCTCGGCGGCAAATTCACGAACTGTCTCCAGCATCGCGAAGCGTGTGTGCTGGCCAGGACGTTCGACCCGGCGCAGCAGGCTCTGCTCGACAAGTGCGCCAAGTTGTGCGGTCACGTCCGTGGCTGGCCTGCCTGCAATGGCGCTGGCGGCGTCCCGGTCGAACCCGTCGACGCACACCGCGAGGCAGCGGAACAGCGTCTGTTCCTCGGGAGCGAGAAGGTCGTAACTCCAGGCGATCGTATCCGCCACCGTTTGCTGCCGGTCAGGCAGGTCGCGCGGCGCGTGCCCGGTCGTGCGCATCCGGTCCGAAAGCTGCGCGAGCAAATCTGCTGGCGGCAGCAGTGCCGACCATGCTGCCGCCAGTTCGATCGCGAGGGGCAGGCCGTCGAGGCGCTGGCAGATGCCGGCGATCGCCTGCAGGTTGTCGTCAGTGTCGGCGAGAGAAGGGTCAACGGCCCGGGCGCGCTCGACGAAGAGTTGGCTCGCGGCGGATTGGTTCAGCACGCCAGGCTGGTCGTCGGTTGGCAACGGGTCTACAGGCAGTCGCTGCTCGCCCCGGATCCGGAGCGGAATCCGGCTCGTCGCGAGGATGTGCAGGTCGGGGCAACCCGCGGCGAGGTCGGCGATGCGTGGTGCTGCTGCGATGACCTGTTCCACGTTGTCCAGTACCAGCAGGAGCTCGCGCGGCCGCAGGAACGCAGCGATTGACTCATCGAGCGATCGCTGGCCGGTATCGCGGAGTCCGATCGCCTGGGCAATCGCGGGCAGGACGAGGTCCGGCTCCCGCACCGGTGAGAGATCGACGAAATACGCGCTGTCCGCAAAGACATCGGCCACTTCCGCAGCGATGCTCAATGCGAGGTGGGTCTTGCCGACTCCACCCGGGCCGGTCAGGGTCACGACCCGGACACCTTCCCGCAGCAAAAGCGCGAAGGCTGTCGATCGCTCCTCCTTGCGCCCGATCAGGGCATTGGGCGGCCGTGGCAACGCGATCGAGATCGAATGTGCGGGGGCGCTCCCGGTGAAGCGCGATTGATAGTGTGCCAGCGCCGCCGGGTCGATCTGGTAGATTCCGGCGTGCTTGGTGGCGGGCAGGTCACCGCGAGCGATGGCGCGGCGAATCGTCCGTTCGCTGATACCCAACTCCCGCGCCGCGTCCAGGGCAGACAGCGGCCAGGTGTCCGGCACGCCGGACAGGCGATGGTCCCTCGGGTCGTGTCTGTGTTCGTCCATCGCTGGAAGCTTGCACGGAACTGCGGATCATGGATGGCCCGGTCCCATTATGCCGGATGTGCGGGCCGACCTGCCGCCGGGAACGAGGTTCGGCGCTGGAATCCTTGGTGGCTGTCGTTGGTCCTGACCGTCATCCGGTGCCGAACCGGATGTCAGGGAGACGGCACGACCTCGACATCGAGATGCTTCATCACCGGCTGGCGGCTCTTCGCCCCGAAATCCCCAATCGGGCAAAGCACGTTGAGTTCCGGCATGTACCCCATCACGCTCCCTGCCGGAATGTCGTACTTCACCGCCAGATAGCCATACACCGACCGCCGCGACCCATCCCGCGCGATGCTGGTGATGTCGATCCGGTCGAACTCCTTCAGGCCCCGCTCCCGCATGTCGGCCTCGTTCATCAGCAACAGCGTTCGCAGATTCCTGATTCCCCGGTAGCGATCGTCATTGGAGTAGATCGAGGTGTTGAACTGGTCGTGCGAGCGCATCGTGCTCAGCTTGAGTTGGCCCGCCTCCGGCACCACGTCGACCAGCGCGGGGGCCGCGAACTCCGCCTTGCCGGACGGCGTCAGGAAAATCCGCTCCCGGGCCGGCTGGCCCACGCGGAAACCGCCTGGTTGCCGCACCCGATGGTTGAAGTTCTCGAATCCCTCGATTGCCTGCGCGATCCGGTCCCGCACCAGATCGTAGTTGCCGATCATCGCATCCCAGGGCGATTGCGTTTCGGGCAGCGTCGCCCTGGCCAACCCGGCCAGGATCGCCAGTTCCGACCGCAACTCCGGTGAGGCCGGATCCTTCTTCCCCGCCGAGAGATGGACCATGCTCATCGAGTCTTCGACCGAGACCGATTGCGGTCCTCCCGCCTGCAGGTCACGTTCGCTCCGGGCCAGGCAGGGCAGGATCAGCGCCTGATTGCCATGCACCAGGTGGCTGCGGTTGAGCTTGGTCGAAACGTGCATCGTCAGGTCGCAATGTTGCAGCGCCTCGAAGCTGTAGGCAGTGTCCGGTGTAGCCAGCGCGAAATTGCCGCCCATGCCCAGGAAGACCTTCACGTCGCCCCGGTGCATCGCATCCACCGTTCCCACCACATCCAGTCCCGGTTCGCGAGGTGGGTCGATCTGGCAGACCGTGGCAATCCGGTCCAGCACCTCGTCGCTCGCATGATGGTTGATGCCTTGCGTGCGGTTGCCCTGCACGTTGCTGTGACCGCGAATCGGGCATGGTCCTGCCCCTGGCCGCCCGATATTCCCCCGCAACAGCAACACGTTCGTGATTTCCCGGATCGTGTCGACCCCATGTTCCTGCTGCGAGATACCCAGGCACCAGGCAATGATCGCCCGGTCCGCCGCGCGATAGATCCGCGCCAGGTCACGAATCTGCGCCTCGGAGACGCCCGACTGCCGTTCCAGTTCCGTCCAGTCGGCAGCCTCACAGGTGGCGCGGTACGCATCCACCCCATCGGTGAACCGGTCGAGGAACGCCGTGTCGATCGCCCCCGGATCGGTTTCGGCCGTCTCGAACAGGGCTTTGGCCACCCCGCGCATCAGGGCCGCGTCACCGCCAATCCGGGGCTGGATGTTCAGCGTGCTGGTCGGGGTCGACTTGAACAGCGCCATATCCACGAATTCGTGCGGCACGATCGTGCGGGTCGCGGCAGCTTCCACGAGCGGGTTGATGTGCACGATCGCGGCATCGCGCTTGTGGGCTTCCGCCAGGTAGGTCAGCATTCGCGGCGAGTTCGACGCCGCATTGACCCCCAGCAGGAAGATCGCGTCGGCCTGCTCCCAGTCGTGGAGGTCCACGGTTCCCTTGTTCGTGCCGATTGCGGCCCGCAGGGCGATTCCGCTTGCCTCGTGGCACATGTTCGAGCAGTCGGGCAGGTTGTTGGTGCCGTATTCCCGCACGAACCACTGGTAGAGGAAGCTGGCTTCGTTGCTCAGGCGCCCGGAGGTGTAGAACGACGCCTGGTCGGGCGAATCGAGGCCCTGCAGTGTTGACCCGGCCAGCGCGAAGGCGTCATCCCAACTGATCGGGACGTACCGGTCCGATGCCGCGTCGTAGGCCATCGGTTCGGTCAACCGTCCGGCATCTTCCAGCGCGAAGTCGCTCCAGGTCATCAACTCGCTGACGGTGTGGGCGGCAAAGAACGCGCGATCCACCCGTTTGGCGGTCATCTCCCAGGTCGCGTGCTTGACTCCGTTTTCGCAGAAATCGAGTTTGACCCCCTGGTCGTCGGGCCAGGCGCAACCGGGGCAATCGAACCCTTTTCGGTCGTGGTTCATCTTCAGCATGATGCCCGGCACGTCGCGCATCGCTCGCTGGTGATAGAGAACCCTGCCCACGCTGAGCGCCGCCCCCCACCCGGCCGAAGGATGATGGTACGGCTTCGAGTGCGGCACCTGGTGCGTGGCAGGACCGCAGCCCGGGGCAGGAGTCTCCGCCGAGCCCTGCCCGTGGATCATCTCCGCGCGTTCTGGTTCGGAGCCGTCTGGATCGGATGTCCGGACTGTTGGCGATCGTTCTGCAATGCTCATGGCGATCCTCTCGGGCGACATTGCCCGCTCTGGCGCCATCACCCGCGGTGGATGGAGGGCGAACCGCCGTCGGGAACAGTGATCCCGTGAGGCGGCTGGCGAAATCACGCAGGGATGGACACTCGGTGTTGTCCCGCAAGTGTACCCAACTCTCACCATCGCCAGGCCGCGCGGTCTCGCCTCTCATCGTGTGAAGCGATACGCGCCATCGTGGCTTCATCACCCGTCCAGTCCCCGCACCGGGCGGAAGTACTCGCATGCAAGCGCAGCATCGGTCCCGCTTGAGCCAGTACGGAGGTCCCAGCCGACCTCCGGCGGGCCGTTTTGCGTGCCGCGATTGGTCGGCGTGTGGGTCTCCCCTCGCCAGGTTGTCGCCGTGACCGTGTTGGACCTGCATCCTCTCGCGAAGGGACCGACGCCAGATCGATCCGATTTGTGGGCTTCCCTCAAAATCGCCGCCCACACCCTTCTGCGGGATGCAAATCGGCTATTTTCTATTTTCTCCTTTCTATTTCCTTTCCCCTTGAGCGGTACACTCGACAGCACCACGCACGACTGGCAGGAACCCACTGCCACCCACGGAAAGGCAGGTCCAAGTGAGTGCACGTCCCGGCCCGCGGACCACGACCACCGTCTGGACCGTCGAGCACGATGCCGGGCGACTTCGCCGCGACCACCTCGCCACCGAAGAACCGCTCGAAATCCGGCTCCTGGCCGGAGGTGAGCGCCAGACCGTGGCTGTCACCATGCGAACCCCCGGCAACGACTTCGAACTGGCAGCCGGCTTCCTTCATGGCGAGGGTGTGATCGGCGACCGGAGCGAGATCGCCCAGATCAGCTATTGCGTCGATCCCGACATCGATGCCGCCCAGCAGTACAACATCGTCAACGTCACCCTTCACCGCCAGACCATGCCCGCGCTCGACGCGTTGGAGCGCCACTTTTCGATCACCAGCGCCTGCGGAGTCTGCGGCAAGGCCACGCTCGATGCCCTGGAGTTGCGCGGCCCATCGCTCTCGGCGAACGATCTCGTCGTTCCGGTCGAGGTGCTCTTTCTCCTGCCCGACGCCCTCCGCGCACGGCAGGGTCTGTTCGAGCAAACCGGTGGTCTCCATGCCGCCGCCCTCTTCGATCGGGCAGGCCACCTCCTGGCTGTCCGGGAAGACGTCGGGCGGCACAATGCCGTCGACAAGCTGATCGGCTGGGCCCTGCTGGAAGACGGATTGCCCCTCAGCGAATGCATCCTGCTCGTCAGCGGCCGCTCCAGCTACGAAATCCTCCAGAAGAGCCTGGCTGCCGGGATTCCGATCGTCTGCGCCATTTCGGCTCCAAGTAGCCTCGCCGTCGATGTTGCTCGCCGGTTCGGCATCACGCTGGTCGGCTTCCTCCGTGGCCAGCGCTGCAACGTCTACACCTCGCGCCACCGCATCACGCTTCCGGCGGACGATCGCGATGCCGTGGTTGCGGTTGGAGCCAGTTCGCACGCCTCGGGTGGTGGGCCATGACCGACCCGCGACTGCCGGATCTATTGGCCCACACCAGTGCTCTGCACAACCATCTTTGTCCGCGCCAGGTGCTGGGTGTCCGCATGGGTCTCCATGCCGCCGAGGTGCTGGATCTGGACCTGCCACAAACGGGCAAGCGTCTGCTCACGATCGTTGAAACCGATGGCTGCTTTGCCGATGGTGTCTCGGTCGCGACCAATTGCTGGCTGGGCCGCCGCACGCTGCGGTGTGTCGACCACGGCAAGGTGGCCGCCACCTTCGTCGACACCCTCACCGGTGAGGCGGTCCGCATACATCCCGCCCCTGCTGCCCGCACCCTCGCTGCAACCTACGCCCCCGCCGCCGTTGATCGCTGGCACGCCTATCTGGAGGGATACCAGGTGATGCCGGTCAGCGAGTTGCTGGTCGTCGCGTCGGTCAGACTTGCGGTGCCGATTGCCGATCTCATCAGCCGGCCGGAGTGCCGCGTTGCGTGTGACAACTGCCATGAGGAGATCTTCAACGAGCGCGAAGTGCTCCGAAATGGCCAGCTGCTCTGCCGGGCCTGTGCCGGTGAGCCGTATCTGGCCGAGGTTCAGAGTGACCTCGTCGTCAGTAGCCAGACACTCCGTGACGGGTGAGCCGCCGTGTCTTTTTACATTGGTCGGGAGCGCTCGAAAATGTACGGGTCACCGGCTCCCGCGTACCTTGGAACCATGGATCACACGCAGAGTAGCGGGAGTCTGGAGACCCTCAGAGAGCGGCCAGTCCACACAAACATGAACGGTTGCGAGCCCCTCTCCACCGCGATATTGGTTGGCGGGCAGTCCCGCCGGATGGGCACGAACAAGGCGCTGCTGACCCTCGCGCCGAGCGGTCCCACCGTGATCGAGCTGGTGGTCTGTGCGGTGCGCCAGGTGACAGATGACATCGCGCTGGTCGGGCCGCACCCGGATCGCGTTGCGTATCCCGACCTGCCCTGGGTCACGGATGAGACATCTGGCGCTGGCCCGCTGGCCGGTATCCAGGCCGCCCTCACCCATGCCCGGCACGAATCGGTGCTGGTCGTCGCCTGCGACATGCCCTTTCTCAACCCGGCTCTCCTGCGGTACATGATCAGCCAGCCTCGCGACTACGACATCCTCGTGCCGGAGATCGATCAACGTCTACAACCCCTCCACGCCATCTACCGCCGGTCGTGCCTGCCAATCATCGGGCGATTCCTGGATCGTGGGGAGAACCGCGTCCAGGGCTGGTTCCCAGAGGCGAAGGTCATGGTGATCCCGGAGCCCATCGTGGCCCGGCACGACCCATCCCTCCGCTCATGCCTCAACCTCAACACCCCCGCCGATCTCGCCCTCGCCCGCCGCATCCTCACTGATTCCCCATCCGCCTGTAGCGACACGCACAATCGCTGACACACCCCAACTCGGCCCGGAGGACCCAGGCGGCCACAATCTGCCTGCTTGGTAAGACTTCTCCTGCCAAACGCCAATCGTTTGTAGTGGCCGACTCCATGTCGGCCTTGTTGAAACAATTGCCCCCGCCCCCTCACCGCCCATCGCAGTGTACGAACGGGCAATCTTGTCCGGGGGTGGCGAGATTTTGCCCCTTCGATGCGTACGATAGATATGGACCACCAATCATGGGGTCCAGTAGAGGACGACTCCATGTCGTCCTGGTTTCACTACCCAGCCCATGTCGTCCTGGTTCTCACTACAGCTATCCGCACAATCGTCGGTGCAGGCGTGTCCAGCCTGGTTGCAGTACGGAGGTCCTGGCCAGCCACCACGCCTCATCAGCCCATGCACGATCTGGCTGGCGTATGGGCCTCCCTGCTCCGTGCCAGTCGGTCACCATCCTGCACCAAATCGCCCGAATTCCGCGCTAATTGGGGCCGAAAAAGCCCATGGATCCGGGCAACTTCGAATTACCGATTAAAAGCATTACCGCGGAGGTGTTTCACCAACCGATCTGGCGCGAAGCCCGCCATCACCAACCACCCGGAGACGGCAATTCAACCCCGGAACGACGCAGCGCAGGTGTCACAGTGACAATCATCAACACAATGTCTCATTGTCATTGATAGGCTGATCTCATCACCCGGTCGGCGGCTTCAGCGGCGAACGTTCGCTCCGGTTCGGGACCACGATCCTGCAGGCGTTCCAGTGGCGAAGCGCCTGGGATCACCTTCCATCTTTCATCACCCACAGGTGTTCGCCATGACCCAGTTCACTCCCGACCAGATCGATCTGACGCACGCATTCTCCAGCCGCACCACGCGCATGAAGTCGTCGGAGATTCGCGATTTCCTGAAGCTGGTCGGACAACCCGGAGTCATTTCCTTTGCCGGCGGCCTGCCCGATCCCGCCCTCTTTCCCGCCGAAACCCTCCAGCAGGCCGCTTCCACCATCATGGCCGATCCTGCCCGTCGCAACTTTGCCCTGCAATACGGTCCCACCGAGGGCTATCTCCCCCTGCGCGAATGGATCGTGGGCTATATGGCCCGGCTCGGCGTACCCTGCGCGGTCGAGAACATCATCATCACCTCCGGCTCGCAGCAGGCCATCGACCTGCTCGGCAAGGTCTTCGTCGATCCCGGCGACACGGTCCTGACCACCACCCCGTCCTATCTTGGCGCCCTTCAGTCGCTCGAAGTCTATGAACCGCACTGGGCCACCATTGACCTGCCGACCGGATCGATCACCGGCAACCGCCTGCCCGATCTCGCCTACGTCGTGCCCGACTTCGCCAACCCCAGCGGTGAGACCGTTCCGCTCGAGCAGCGCCAGATGTTGCTCGACACCGTTCATCGCTTCGATATCCCGCTGATCGAAGATGCCGCCTACCACGCCCTCCGTTTCGAGGGTGATGCCGTGCCGCCGATCCAGGCTCTCGACATTGCCCGAGTTGGCTCCATCGACCGCTCCCGGGTTGTCTTCACGGGCACGTTCTCGAAAACCATCGCCCCCGGCCTCCGCACCGGCTGGATCTGCGCCGCGCAACCAATCATCCGCAAGCTCGTCCTCGCCCGTCAGGCCTCCGACCTGCATGGCTCGATGCTGGACCAGATGCTGGTTCACGCTGTCGCCGCCGGGGAATACGATGCCCAGGTCGCCTCGCTCCTGCCGGTCTACCGTCAACGTCGCGATCTCATGCAGGCCGCCCTGGTGCGTTACATGCCTGAGGGCGTGACGTGGACTCTCCCCGAGGGCGGGATGTTCTTCTGGCTCACCCTCCCGGAAGGACTCGATTCGGTCGCACTCGTCCGCGATTCGATCGAGACCGAACGGATCATTTTCGTGCCGGGTACGTCGTTCCATCACGATGGCGGCGGCCACCGAAACCTGCGGTTGAACTACACCCTCTCCGACGGAACCACGATCGAGGATGGCATCGACCGGCTCGGCCGCCTCTTCCGCCGTCACCTGGAGTCGAAGCAGCCGGTGGAGGCGTCGCGTCTGGTTGGCGCGACGGCGGGATCGTGAGTGAGCAACTGCTCTCACTGATTCTCTTCGCCATGGTCGTCACCTACTCGCCTGGTCCGAACAACGTGCTGCTGGC
>CAZNQC010000039.1:19119-21427 GCA_964574825.1 uncultured Sphaerobacteraceae bacterium
TTCGTGGCCGTGGCAGTGCCGAACTGGTTTCTGTGGAGCGGAGGTGGCCAGGTGATGGCCCGCTCGATCCGGTCGGAACGCGGCTGGACAATCGCCAATGCCGTTTTGGGGCTGCTGGTGGTGCTTTCCACCGTCCCACTCTGGCTGGAATGATGGTATACTCGTTATGTCTGGACGAGCCGGACATGCGAGGCACAAGGAGGTGTTTCGATGGAACTCGTGATCTTGCTGACATTCCTGATCCTGGTCGCGGTCACATCCCAGTTCTGGGGTGCCGATTCGCGCGTCGATGGCGGGAAATGGATCTAGTCGTCAGCCGCAACTAATCGCATCACGCCAAATGCCGGGACTGGTTACCAGTCCCGGCATTTGCCCTTTTTCGGCAGAACAGGATTTGCATAGATCGCCGTCCGGGACCCAACCTCCATTCGAACTGCGCCGGGGATATGGGTATGACATCTGCACGGCAGCGACGGTGGACCCGGCGTTCATTGCTTGGCGCAGGAGGAGTGGCAGCGGTTGGTGCCATGCGCGGAGCGGCCCGCAACCGTCAGGTTGTCGAAGGCGACTGCGCGGATGAACCCGCCGTGCAGATGCTGCTCGACTGGCGATCCGGATTGCCGGTCTACCCGTCGCCGGGAGATTCCGCACCACCACCCGATTGGGTTCTCTACCAGCACCCAGCGCTCTTTCCGCCCTACCTCATTCCGCCAGACTGGACCCCGCAGGCCTTGTGGGCCGAAACGCTGACCCCGGCCGGCGAGCCGATCTGGCAGTCGAATCCGCCCGCCGCCGCTCAGGTGATTCTCACCCGGATGACCTCACCGGACGAACGGTCGGTCTTCGAATTCGCGACGGGAGCCATCCAGGGCGTGTTACTGACGACGCAGGAGGCAGCGCTGGTTGGCAAGCAGGGACTGCTCGGGGAGAATCCCCGCCTGCGCCAGGGCTGCCTGATCGACGATCAGGAGAACCCGTTGTCCCCCGCCTGGTTCAGCGCCGAACGACATCGCTCGAACCTCGTCATCTCGTTCGGGAACGCGATGCAGCTTCCGGATGCCTTTCTGCCCGCAACAGTGGTGAGCTACACCAACATCCTCGCGCCCCGCCGGAACGCCGCGGAGATGATGTACGAGGTCTTCCTCCGCATGCTCTTCCAGTTCCTGGGCGGGGGCGGCTCCGAGGCTCCCACCCCGACTCCCACCCCCTGAATCGGTCCTGCCAACTAGATCACCTGGTCGTCGGTCCCGGCCAGTTGCCGCAGTAGTTCGGTCATGCCCACGTGTGTTGCCTCGTGCCAGGCCAGGAAGTGCAGGTGTTCGCCCGTCGACTTCTGGTCGTTCAGCGGCGCCGGTCGGGACAGCTCCGCGGCGGAGGCTCCCGTGAGCGCCTCGGCCAACCGGTCCTGCTGGCGCTGGAGAATCTCAAGCAGGTTCGGCAACGGCACGATGTCGGTCCCATCCTCCGTCACCGGCTTGGACCCACGGTCGTAGCGGCCGATGATTCCCTCCCCCACTTCCGGTGCCAGCTCAAGATCCTGCAGCATGTATTCCCGGTGCCGGACGAGGTGACCCACCACCCAGTTCAGGCAGTTGCCGCGTGGCTGTGGTTGGAGCAGGGAATCCTCGTGGGTCAGTCCCTTCGTCTGGTGCCCCAGCAGAACGAGGTTCAGGGCCAGCATGTCTACCAGGCCGGTAGCGGTCAAAACGGGCGCGTCAATGGTTGTGGACATGGTGACTCCCTGGTCAGGTCAGGCGAAGAAGTGTTCTCGCAGCCCGAGTGTAGGCGTCGCCACCGGGGAAGCCTTCTTCCCAGTTGCGTTCTGCGCCAGTTCCAGCGCGTACTCCGGATCCCACTGTCCGGCCGCAGGGTGTCCACGGCACTCCCCATCCGACTCGCCGGGTCGCTTGATCCACAACCAGGCATCGACGAGATCATCCCCGGTCTCGGTTGTTGGTGCCTCGCCGAGCGCACGCCCGGGCGGATTGCACCACGTCTCCGGATCGTTGCTCTCCCACGGACCATTTCCGTTCCGGGACGTATCGATCACGAACGGCGTGCCATCGCGCGAGGTGATTGCTGCCGAGATCGCGTGACCGTAGTCAGTGCTCACCTCGGTGGTGTGGAAGTTGGAGACGTTGACCGCGAACCCGGTTGCCCGGTCGATGCCGGCTCGTTCCAACCTGGCGGCGGCTTCACCGGGCGGCAGCCAGTTGGCATTCCCCGCGTCGATGTAGACATCGGTTTGCGACAGTGCCTCCAGCGTCTCGACCGCGAACGCCAGGAGGTCGTATCGCTCGGTTGCCTG
>CAZNQC010000040.1:0-9742 GCA_964574825.1 uncultured Sphaerobacteraceae bacterium
CGGAGGTTGTCGATCTGGCTGCGGATCCTGTCGTGTGCTTCCCGGCGGTTGGGGCCCTCCAGGTCCTCACGGGCAGCGTGAGCGTAGTCGAGGAACCATTCGGCATGGAGCCGGTGGATGTCATCGGATTCTCCTGCCGCCTCAATCTGTTCAGCCGCAAATTCCCGAATCACCTCGAGCATCCGGAAACCGGTGTCACCGTTGGCGTCATCCTCCCGGATGACCAGGCTATGGTCGATCAGCGAGCCCAGGACATCGAGTGCGGGAGCATTGGCCCAGAGATTGTGCCCTGCCACCGCCAGGACCGCATCGAGCGGTGCCATGCCCACAAACACGGAGAGGCGACGGAACAGGGCCTGCTCGGTGCTCGACAGCAGTGCGAAGCTCCAATCGATCGCACCGCGCATGGTTTGCAGCCGTTCCGGGCGATCGGGACCGCCTCCGGTCAGCAATTCCAGGCGGCGCGAGTAGTTGGCCAGGATCGCCTGCGGCGAAAGGACTTTCACTCGCGCTGCTGCCAGTTCGAGTGCCAGCGGGAGCCCTTCAAGATGCTGGCACAAGGTCGCAATCTCGGCGGCGTTGCCGGGCGACAGCGTGAAATCGGGCCGAACTGCCCTGGCGCGTTGCAGGAACATCGCTACCGACGGCACGCCGGCGAGATCGTCGAGCGAGCGGTTCTCCCCTTGTTCCGGGACGTCGAGCGGGGGCACGGGATACTCGTATTCACCATCGAGCCGCAGTGGGCGGCGACTGGTCACGAGCAGGAGCAGGTCGGCGCAGTGACGGAGGAGTGAGGCAACGGCGGTTGCGGCACCAGTCACCTGTTCAAAGTTGTCGAGCACCAGAAGCGCCCGCTTGCCCTGCAGCAACGACTCCGGCATCACGTTGCCATCAGCATCCGGCGCAACGGCCCGCACAATCGCCGACGCCACCAGAGCGTGATCGGTGATGGCAGCCAGCGGAACGAACAGGGCACCATCCGGCAATTGGTCTGCGACCGCCATCGCCACCAGTTGGGCAAGGCGCGTCTTGCCAACGCCGCCGGGGCCAGTCAGGGTGACGAGGCGCACATGCGGCGTGGCCAGCATCGCCATGACTTCGGCAACCTGCTGATCGCGCCCGAAGGTGACCGATGGGAGTGCCGGGATGCCCGCAAAACGCCGCTCAGCCGCAGGGGCGACCTCTTCCTGCCGGTTGCCCGCTGCGGCCCGGACCAGGGCTGTCTGCTGCTGGTCGTCTAGCTCGAGCGCCGAGGCCAGGGCCCGGATCGTGCGTGGATAGGGATGCTGACGCTCCCCTCGCTCCAGGGCGCTGATGGCATTGACGCTCAACTCGCTTCGCTCGGCGAGCTGCTCCTGCGTCATGTTGGCCGATGTCCGGAACTGCTTGAGGAGCGCGCCAAATGTGTTGCTCACTGCCCATGAGCCCCTTGGTGGTGTGTCGTCCTCGATCCCCTCGTCGGGGAGGTTGCCATCATCATATCGCAGCGGCTGCTCTTGAAATGCCAAATGTGGCAGCAAGTGTGTGAGTAGTGTGTGTGGTGGGTGGCCACGGAACGGGCGAGGATGGGAGTGTCAGACAGGCGCATCGTGGTTGGCTCCCTCACCCAGGTTCTTCGGGTAGGAGACGCTTCGGTGAATCTGGTGGCAACTGGAGGCAGGCAATGCTGGGAACCATCACCATAGTTGGCGGTATGACCACGGTTGCGCTTGCAGCGTACATGTGGATTCTGCCCGCTCGCTGGTGGGCGATGTTCTGCCAGCAGCGCCGATGGGTCTTCGACGCCGTGACCGTGACGACGGATCTGACGGCGATTGACGCCCCTGCACCAGGAGCAACTGACCGTCTGCTGCGCATAGCTGTCGAGTGCGGTCAACGGCAGGAATACCCGCTGCTGGGAGCGGTTGACCGGGCACGCGGATCGGCATATCGGCCGTTTGCCGAGTGCGCGAATGCCGCCGACCTCGAACGCCACGCGCAGCAGATAGTTGATCAATCGTGGAGCGAATGGGTGTGGCTGACTGGCTACATCGACCAGGCACGTTTCGATGCCTTGTGTTCATCGCTCGAACAACATCGACCAATGACCGATTCGGATGTGGAGCTTGTGGTGGTGCGCGAGCTTCCCTCCGGAGCCATTCCAATCGCGCGGTAAGCGCGCCACGTCGGACACGCGGCCCATGTCTGCCCCTTTGGCCGCGTGTTCCCGGCGGACACTTCTCTCCCGCGACTTCTCCACCCACAGCCCTCCCACGCAGTGCCCCTCCGGCCAGCCGCTGTCCGCCAGAAACCAGTGGATATCGTATAGTTGGCCTAGTGACCAGTAGGTCAACGGCGAGAAAGCCAGCAGGTTTTGGCGCATATTTTGTGCCTGGAATGGCTCACCCGGCTGTAACCGGAAGGTTCGAGGTGCGAAACCTCGTCGGAGAGCCCAGAGAGGCGTCGCTGAATTTCAGCGGTGCCTTTTGTTTTGCACGAACCAGGAGGTTTCCCGGCATGAGCGATCTCTTCCGCAATTTCATCGGTGGTCAATGGGTAGAGTCGGCCACGGGCGACACATTTGAGCGGCGCAATCCGGCCACGGGTGAGGTCGTCGGTGTCTTCACCAACAGCGATGCTCGCGATGTCGATGCGGCAGTGGCGGCCGCAAAGCAGGCATTCAAGTCCTGGCGGCTCTTCCCGGCCCCGAAGCGTGGCGAGATCCTGTTCAAGGCAGCCCGCATTCTTGAGGACCGCAAGGAACAGTACGCCCGGGAGATGACCGAGGAGATGGGCAAGGTCCTGGATGAAACCCGCGGGGACATCCAGGAAGCGATCGATATGACCTACTACATGGCTGGCGAGGGTCGGCGCATGTTCGGTCAGACCACCCCTTCGGAGATGCGGAACAAGTTCCAGATGTCGGTGCGGAAGCCGCACGGAGTGGTCGGCCTGATCACACCCTGGAACTTCCCGATGGCCATTCCCAGCTGGAAGATGATGCCGGCCATCGTCGCCGGCAACACGGTCGTCCTCAAGCCGGCCACGTTCACGCCCAAGCTCTCCATTCGCCTCGTCGAAGTGCTGCAGGAGGCCGGCATTCCCGACGGAGTGGTCAACCTGGTCCTGGGCAGTGGAACGGCGGTTGGTGATCCCCTGCTCCACCATCCCGACGTGCCCGTGATTTCGTTCACCGGGTCGACCGAAACCGGCAAGGCGGTGGCCATCGCGGCCGCCAATCACAACAAGCGCCTGACGCTGGAACTCGGCGGCAAGAACGCCGTGATCGTGATGGATGATGCCGACCTCGACCTTGCTGTCGAAGGCATTCTCTGGGGCGCGTTTGGCACCACGGGTCAGCGCTGCACCGCCACCAGCCGCGTCGTGGTGCATCGAGCCGTGCAGGACGAACTGGCGGAGCGGCTGGCCGAGCGAGCATCGAAGTTGACGATCGGCAATGGTCTGGAGGCTGGCGTGCAGGTTGGACCGCTGGTGTCCGCCGGCCAGTTGGAGACCGTTCACGGCTACATCGCCGTCGGCAAGCAGGACGGCGCTGACCTGATCGTTGGTGGCGAAATCGCGCAGGATGGCGACCTGGCGAATGGCTTCTTCCACCAGCCGACCATCTTCAACAACGTTGCGCCGACCATGCGGATCGCACAGGAAGAGATCTTCGGTCCTGTCGTCTCGCTGATTCCAGTCGACTCGCTCGACCAGGCCATCGATGTGGTCAACGGGGTCGAATACGGTCTGTCAGCCTCCATCTTCACTCAGAACGTCAACAATGCCTTCCGGGCGATGCAGGACATCTTCACCGGCATTCTTTACGTCAATGCAGGGACAACCGGCGCCGAGATTCACTTGCCGTTCGGTGGCACCAAGGGCACCGGTAACGGACACCGCGAAGCCGGTACGGCCGCCATCGACTTCTATACCGAGTGGCAAAGCATCTACGTCGACTACTCGGGCAAGCTTCAGCGCGCCCAGATCGACCCGGTGAACTAGGTTCGACGCACCCACTCCCGTCCAGTAACGACTGCAACGAAAGAGGGCCGCCCCGTGATGGGTGGCCCTCTCTCTGCCCGTCCGATGGGGAGCCCATTCGCCAGCAGCCGATTCGCTCCAGTTATGATCACGCTTGGTGGCTGGCTACGACTCCCATACTGGCCCATGCTGAGACGTCCACGACATCTGCATCTCAGCCCGAATATTCTCCCAGTTCAGCCAGCAGAAATAGACACAGCCAACCAATGCCAGGTAGCCGTTTCCATCGTCGACTCACAGGCCGTTATGTCCGGTCTGGGCGGCGCTGGATCGTGATTAGTTGCTGCGGCACATCGCTGTTCATCGATCCGGTGCGATAGCCTTCGAGATCGATCGTCACATAGCGGTATCCGGCATCCTTCGCGGCGGCGATGATGCCAGCCCGATTGGCGAAGGCGCGTTCGAGATCGCCTTCCGGGAACTCCAGCCGGGCAACCTGGCCATGATGGCGCAATCGGAACCCACGGAATCCCAGGGCGGTGATCCCTTCTTCCGCCGCCGCAACCTGCTGGAGCTTCTCGACCGTGATCGGGTCGCCGTAGGCAAATCGCGACGAAAGACAGGCCACAGCAGGCTTGTCCGCCGTGCGCAGTCCAAACGCCGCCGAGAGCAGCCGAATCTCATCCTTGGTCAGACCTACTTCCTGCAGCGGCGACCGGACCCCAAGGTCTCGTGCGGCCCGCAGGCCGGGTCGGAAGTCGTCGAGATCATCGGCATTGGAGCCATCGATCACGTGCGCCAGGCCACGCTCCTGAGCGAACTCGGTCAACTTGCCGTAGAGCTCCTGCTTGCAGAAAAAGCAGCGCTGGTGCGTGTTGTCGGCATAGCGCGGGTCGGTCAACTCCATGGTTTGGAGCAGCACGTACTCCACGCCCATCTCGCTGGCCAGTTCTCGGGCGTCCCGCATCTCTGAGGCGGCATAGGTTTCCGAGAGTCCACTGGCCGCGACGCACTGACCTCCCAGCTCGTCGTGGGCCACCTTGAGCAAGAGGGTGCTGTCGACTCCACCGGAGAATGCAACGACCACAGAGCCCATCGACCGGAGCAGGCCACGCAGGTCGTCGAGGCGGGCCTGGGCCTCGGACGGAACGGATGTCAGTTCGGCTGGGGCAATCATTCCTTCTCCACGGCTGTCACGACTCGGCATCATGCCGGGATGCTACCACCAATGCGGGTTCCTTTCCCTACCCTTTTGGTGGCGAGCCGCGTTCCACCGTGTCCTGCTCGGATGGCGGAGAGGGCGCTCGTCAGGCGATGTAGAATGGCGATTGACGGTTGAGACGGACGGGTGCACGCACCTGTGCCGGCTTTTGGCGCTGCCAGTTTGGTTGCGGAGGTTTCACCACGGTGTCGATTGCGTCCATCACCCCCCACCTGCAACGACTCGACGTTGTCGAACAGGCCACGGCTCGCCTCGCAGCTGGTGAACTCACCAATCTGGTTGACTTTCCGGATGCTGCCGGCCCGGCGTTGTTGGCAGCGTTGCTCGACGGCCGCGACGGGGTGACGCTGGTCATCACTACCCGGCAGGAGCGAGCCGAGTCGCTGGCATCGGCGCTGGCCGAGTATTTACCGGATACCCGGTCGGTCCAGGTCTGGAACTCGCCGGACGCGTTGCCCTATGAGCAGTTGCCGGTCGACCTCGATGCTGGAGTCCGGCGGGTCCATGCGCTCAGCCAACTCCAGGATGCGAAGGCATCGGCGCACACGGTCTGGGTGGCGTCCATTCACGGCCTCATGCAACTCGTGATGTCGCCGGCGTCCCTGGATTCCTACACGCGCCGGTTGCGCGTGGGGAGGCGGGTGGACATCGACGACCTCTTTCAATGGGCGATGGCCACGGGCTACGCAACCTCTCCGGTCGTGCAGGAACCGGGCACCATCGCACGCCGCGGTGGCATCGTCGATCTTTTCCCGCCGGGGTCGGAGTATCCAATCCGGCTCGATTTCTTCGGCGATGAACTCGAGAGCATTCGCACATTCGACGCGCACACGCAACGCTCCATCGAACGGCTCAACACCGTCACCCTCCTGCCATCGTCGGAGTTGCCGGTCTGGCGCCTGCGGGAGGTTGCGGACGCCATCGCCCGGCTCGACACCAGTTCCATGCGGAGCGAGGTCGCCGCCGAGTGGTCGCGACGGATCGAGCAGATGCGCGACGGCACGCTGGCCGATTCGGTCGACCTGTTTGCGGGCTACCTCGAGCGCGAAAAATCGACCCTGCTCGACTACCTTCCCGACAACGCGCTCGTCATCCTCGATCAACCCGATGCCGTCGAACGCGTTGCGCGTCAAATCGAGTCACAGGCACGAGATCTCAGCCGGACCTTCCGCGATTCGGGCGAACTTCCGAAGGGCCTCCTGACACCCTTTATCCCCGCGGCCCAGGCAATCGAAGCGGTCACTAACCGGGCACGTCTCCTGGTCGGCGCCTCGTCGGAGAACGAGCCCAACGCCCTCTCGGCTCATGCGGTGGGCGACGCCCAGGTCTTTGCCGGCAACATGGGATCCATGGTCGAGTCGCTCAGCGGGCTGCTCGGGGAAGGCTGGGCGATCACTCTCGCGACCGACCAGGTCGATCGCGTGACCGACATCCTCGAAGAACATGGTGTCTATCCGCGCCGGACGAAAGGAAAAGCAATCGCCCCGCTCGCGGCCGGTGAGGTGGAGGTTCAATCCTCGGATCTCATGGCCGGCTGGTCGTGGGCCGGTGGCAAGACTGCCGTCTGGACCGACTTCGAGATCTTTGGCTTCCGCAAGCAGCCCCGGCGCTCCTCCGGACGTTCGGTCAGCGAACGGCGGGCCTTCGCCCAGTCCCTGGTGCCGGGCGAGTTTGTCGTTCACATCGACCACGGGATCGCGAAGTTCATCGGCCTGATTCGGATGGAAGTCCAGGAGATCGAGCGCGAGTACCTGCTGCTGGAGTACGACAAGGGTGACAAGCTCTATGTGCCGGTCGATCAAAGCGATCGGGTGTCTCGCTACAGTGGCGGTGGACTCAATCCACCCCTGAATCGGCTCGGTTCCGGCGAGTGGACCCAAACAAAGCGGAAGGTGCGCCGTGCTGTCCGCGAGATGGCCTTCGAGTTGATTCAGCTCTACGCCTATCGCGAGGCCGGAACCGGCTTCCCCTACCCATCCTCCAGCCGGTGGGACGTCGAACTCGCCGAGTCCTTTCCCTACACCGAGACCGTCGACCAGGCCAAGGCCATCGATGCCGTGATTGCCGACATGGAGTCGGCCCGGCCGATGGATCGCCTGGTCTGTGGCGACGTCGGGTTCGGCAAGACTGAAGTCGCCATCCGCGCCGCCTTCAAGGCTGCCAATGCCGGCAAGCAGGTGGCAGTGCTGGTGCCGACCACCGTGCTTGCGCTACAGCACTACAACACGTTCCGCGACCGGCTTGGCGCCTTCCCGATTCGTGTCGAGATGCTCTCTCGCCTGCGCACGAAGAAGGAGCAGGAGAAGGTGCTGGATGGTCTCCGCGAGGGGGCAGTCGACATCGTGATCGGCACCCATCGCATCGTCCAGAAGGACATGCAGTTCAAGGACCTCGGGCTGGCGATCATCGATGAGGAGCAGCGCTTCGGTGTGCGCCACAAGGAGTTTCTGAAGCAATTGCGCACGGAAGTGGACGTGTTGACGATGAGCGCCACACCGATTCCGCGCACGTTGCACCTCTCACTGTCCGGTATCCGCGACATTTCGATGATCGAGACGGCGCCCCAGGCGCGCTTGCCTATTCGCACCTTCGTTACCGGCTTCACCGATCAGTTGATCCGCGAGGTGATCCTGCGCGAACTCGATCGCGGCGGCCAGGTCTTCGTCGTGCACAATCGCGTGCACGACATCGACTTGCTCACCGCCAGATTGCGCGAAGCGGTGCCGGAGGCCAGGTTCGGCATTGGTCACGGCCAGATGGACGAGCATGTGCTGGAAGAGGTGATGCTCGGCTTCATGCGTCGTGACTTTGATGTCCTCGTTGCTACCACCATCATCGAGTCCGGCGTGGATATTCCGAATGTCAACACCATCATCATCGACAACGCTGACACCCTGGGACTCACGCAGCTCTACCAGCTCCGGGGACGGGTCGGGCGCAGCAACCACCGCGCTTACGCCTACCTCCTGCACAATCCGCACAAGGCGTTGAGTGAGGAAGCGCTCGAACGGCTCGAAACGATTCAGGAGGCAACCGAACTCGGCGCGGGCCTGCGCGTCGCGATGCGCGACCTGGAGATTCGAGGAGCCGGGAACATGCTCGGCGCCGAACAAAGCGGTCACATCGCCACGGTCGGCTACGAACTCTACGTTCGGCTGCTGGGTCTCGCGATCGATGAGGTGCGGAGCGGCAAGCCAGCCGTCGAGCGCGGGCCAATCACGCTGGATCTCCCGCTGACAGCCCTGATTCCCGAGGACTATGTCGCCGATACCGAGTTGCGCCTGAATCTCTATCGCCAGGTTGCTGCCGTCGAGACGAACGCCGAGGCGGACGATCTCGGCGACGAGCTTCGCGACCGCTTTGGCGACTTCCCGGAGGAAGTGGATCATCTCTTTGCCCTGATCCGGCTGCGGATCCGCTCGGAGAAGATGGGAATCGATTCTGTGGTGGAGCGGGATCGCGAGATCGTGATCCGGCCGGTAGACACGGCAGCAATGTCCAGGGGCCGGTTGACCAACCGGCTTGGCGGCGCCATCCGGTTCACCCAGAATTCGGTTCGCCTCAAGCTGCTTGAACTGAACGTGCCTTGGGAAGAAGCGCTCGACCTCGTCCTGGATGAGGTCGAGCGGACCACTCACGTGGCGGAACCTGCTTTCGCGTGAGTGGTCGCCGCTTGATCGGGAGATCAGCCCTTGCGGAGGTGGGCGACGGTGGCGCCTTCGCCTCCCTCGTTGGAGCCGGCGGCCGCAGCCCGCTCGACCACCGGGTTGTCACGTAGTTCGGTCCGCACGACCTGCCGGAGTGCCCCGGTGCCCTTGCCATGGATGATCCGCACCCATGGCATGCCGGAGAGGTAGGCGTTCTGGATGTAGGTTTCCAGGATCGGCACGATCTCTTCCGCGCGATGCCCGCGCAGGTCAATTTCCAGAGGCACATCGGCCGACGCCGATAACGCGTACCGAGGCGCCGTATCCTCGTGCTGAACTCGCCCGGTCCGTTCGAGATTCGATACCGGCTGGCGCAACTTCATCGACCCCATCTGAACTTCCGCATCGTTACCGTCGACCGACAGCACTTCACCGGTCTGCCCCAGCGAGAGGATCGTGACCTTGTCCCCTGCCCGGAGCGTGCGCTTCGGCTGATTCACCGGCGGGGTGGGAACTGGCCGCTTGCGCTTCTGGGCCAGTCGCACCTCACGCTCGGCAACCTCGATTGCCTCCCGAGCGGCGTTGCGTTCGACACGGCTCGCCGAGGAGGTTCCTGCCCTGGCCGCCCGCTCCAGTTCGCGGATGGCGGCCCGCGCTTCCTCCAACTCGGCCTCTACTTCGGCGATCGCTTCGTCACGGGCGGTGCGTTTGAGCTCCTCGGCCTCGCGAATGGCCTGGGCGGCCTTCCGGCGCAGGATCCGGGCTTCTTCCTGCGCCTCTTCGGTTGCTCGAAGCTGGTCCGAAATGTCATCGCGGCGCTGCCGGATCTGGTCGATCAGCTCTTCGGCCCGTTCGTCACCAGGTTGCAGCAACGTCTGCGCGTCATCGACGATCCCGCGTGGCATGCCCA
>CAZNQC010000040.1:9842-20655 GCA_964574825.1 uncultured Sphaerobacteraceae bacterium
GAGGAAAAGGTCGACAGGCTCTGCTCGATGCTCTGCTCATCGCCGATATCGACGAAGAGTTCATCGAACACACTCATCACCGAATGCTCATCGGCCGGAATGAACAGCCCAGCCTGCGTCATCAAGGCCAGCAGGCCGACTGTTTTCAGCGCCACCGTCTTGCCGCCGGTGTTGGGGCCAGTGATCAGGAGTACCCGGAAGTCCTCGCCCAGTTCGAGCGAGGTCGGCACCACGGTCGACTGATCGAGCAACGGGTGCCGGGCATTGATCAGCCTGATCCGATTCGCCGGGTGACCGCGCCGGTCCCGCTCGCGGCCTGTACCCGGAACTGGTTCGGCCAGGGTCGGCCGCGTGGCCTCCATCGATTCCGCCAGGCGCGCCTTGGCGATGGCCAGGTCGATCGACGCAATTGCCTCGATCATGCGTGAGATGGCATCGTGATGCTCACCTACCCTGGCCGAGAGGACATCGAGAATACGCTCGATTTCCCGCTCCTCAGCCATCTGTTGTTCCCGCCAGCGATTGTTCAGCTCCACCACATCGAATGGCTCGATGAAGAGGGTCTGCCCGCTGGACGACGTGTCGTGGACCAGGCCGCGGATCAGGCCACGTGCATCAGCCCGCACCGGCAGCACGTATCGTCCGTCCCGAACCGTGATGATGTTTTCCTGCAGAGCCGAGCCGTACCGGCCGCCGGAGATGAAACTGTTGAGCCGGTCCATCAACCGATGGTGGGCTGTCCGCACTGCCTTGCGAATGCGGGCGAGTTCATCGCTGGCGCTGTCGAGTACATCCCCACGCGGACCGATCGATCGGGTCAGGTCCGTTTCGAGCGGAGAGAAGTTCTCGATCGCCTCCGCGAACTCGAGCAGGTTGGGATAGCGCTCGGCGGCATCCGGCATCCGGGTGAGCATGCGCCGGATTTCGCGCCCCGACCGCAACGTATCGGCTATCTCCAGCAACTCGTGCGGGGTGAGCCGGCCACCTTTCTCTGCCTTGAGAATCGCGGCCCGGATATCCCGCGCTCCACCAACGGTGAATTCGGGAAAGCGAACCCGGAACTCGGCCGCTTCGGCGGTGATATCCAGCATGGTGCGCACGATCTTGCGATCGCGGCTCGGACCGAGCTCCAGAGCGCGAACGGCAGCCAGGCTGTACTGACAATTGGTTGAGAGACGCTTGAGAATCTCGGGGAACTCAAGCTTGACGATCGCGTCGGCGGTGGACACGGGGCACGTCCTGACTGTGGGAATTTCGGGTGGAATGTTGGTTCTCAGCGTATTTGGTGCCGATATCGGCGAACATGCCGACCGCAATTGGTTGACACGAACAAGTGTTCGACAATATAATCGCCACAATCTATGATACTGCGCTGTCCTGCGACAGAGCTGGGATGGAACCAAAAGGACACTCCAACATGAAGAGCCTCACCCCACGCCAACAGGCCATCCTGGACTTCATCGGGGCATTCCTGGACGACAATGACTACCCCCCCACGATTCGAGACATCCAGCAGGAGCTGAGTATCTCCTCCACCAGTGTTGTCGACTACAACCTGAAGGTGCTCGAAGAGCGAGACTGCATTCGCCGCAACCGCAACATTTCGCGCGGTATCGAAGTCGTTGGCCGGGCGCCCCAGCGCTCCAACGTGCTATCCATCCCGGTCATCGGTCAGATCGCCGCTGGTCTCCCGATCCCCGTTCCCGGTGACCTGGAGAACTCGGATGCCGCGGATATCATCGAGCTCAGCCCCGAACTTGCATCACGCTCGGGTGGTCAACTGTTCGCCCTGCGTGTTCGTGGACACTCGATGGTCGATGCCCTGATCAACGATGGCGACATCGTGGTCCTCAAGCCGCAGGAGACCTGCGAAAACGGCGAGACGGTGGCCGTCTGGCTCGAGGACGAGAAGGAAACCACGCTCAAGAAGTTCTTCCTCGAAGGGGAGCAGGTGCGGCTTCAGCCGGCCAACGTAACCATGGATCCCATCTATACGAGGGCGGACAATGTCCGGATCCAGGGCAAGCTCGTCACGGTCGTGCGCTCGATAGACTAGCCTGCACCGCATAAATTCGCCACAATGAACCGGTCTGGCCCGATGTGCCGGACCGGTTTTTCCATTTCCGGCTCCCCTCCCGGTGACGCCACGGAGATCAACGTTGATTGTCGCGCTCCTCTCAGGCCTTGGACTCTCTGCCTCCAGCGGCCTGAATGCCTACCTGCCCCTCCTCATCCTGGCTTTGACCGATCGCATCAGCGACTCGTTCAACCTGCCCGGACCGTACGATGCCATCTCCTCAAATGCCGGGATCGTCGTCATCCTGGTGGTGATGGTGGTCGAACTGGTTGCCGACAAGATTCCACCGCTCGATCATTACAACGATTTCCTGCACACTCCCATTCGGGTAGCGGCCGGCACGGTCTGCTTTATGGCGGTGGCCGCCGAGTCCGGTAAGCTCAATGTCTGGATTGCGGCAGTGTTCGGTCTCGTCGTCGCGGGTGGGGTGAGCTACTGGAAGCTTCGCCAGCGGCCAATCATCACGGCTGCTACCAACGGCATTGGCAATCCTCTCGTGTCGCTGGTGGAGGATATCGGCGTCATTCTCGTCTCCGTGGTCGCCATGGCATTTCCGTGGGGAGTCCTCTTGCTCCTTCCCGCAGCCGGTTGGTGGATTCATCGGGTGGAGTCGCGCATGGCGACCGGCCAGAGTTCCCTGATGCACATCCTCCAGCCCGGTGCAAAAACCTAGGATCGCCGGATCTTTCCAGTTTTCCGCCAAGGGTTGCGTCGATGCGACTCAACTAATACAATACACATGGACTAATTCGCGGGAGGGATGAATGGCTAAGCAAGGTACTGTGGATTTCAAGGACTACTATCAGGTACTCGGTGTGGCGCGCGACGCGGACGACAAGGCGATCAAGTCGGCCTTCCGCAAGCGGGCCAAGGAAATGCATCCGGACGTCAATCGCGACGATCCAAAAGCCGAGGAACATTTCAAGGATCTCAACGAAGCCTACGAAGTACTCTCCGATTCCGAGAAGCGGAAAATGTACGATCGGTTCGGTGAGGACTGGAAGCGCTATCAGGATGCCGGCGTCGGACCGGACGATGTCTACCGCGCGCCGGGAGGCGGTCCGCGCCCGGGCCAGGCCAGTGCCGAGGACTTTGGTACGTGGTTCGCCGGCAATGATGGTGACTTCACCTTCGAATCGGCCGATGGCGGTGGCGGGTTCTCCGACTTCTTCAACATGATGTTCGGTAGCCGGGGTGCAGCCACCGGGCGCGCGCGCCAGACCATCCAGCGACCTCGTCGTGGCGAGGACCTGGAGGCGCCGACCACCATCACCCTGGAGGAAGCGGCCAGGGGAGCACAGCGCAGGCTCACGGTTCGTTCGCCTGGAACCTGCACGCTCTGCGACGGCACGGGTGAAGTTCGTGGCGCCGAATGTCCCCGCTGCGATGGCACCGGCATGATGGAGACGAACAAGGAACTTGAGGTCACGATTCCACCTGGAGTCAAGACAGGGTCGCGGGTGCGGATCTCCGGCAAGGGCGGTCCCGGTATCAATGGCGGTCCGAGCGGCGACGTGTACCTCGTGATCAAGGTCGTTCCGCATGCGCGATTCGAGCGGGTAAACGACGACCTCGTTGAAACGATCGATGTTCCGCTCTACACCGCCGTCCTCGGTGGTGAGGTGCGCGTGCCAACCCTTTCGGGTCAGGTCGCCCTGACCGTGCCCGCCGGAACCCAGAACGGGCGCCAGTTCCGCCTGCGCGGCAAGGGGATGCCGAAACTCGGCAAGGCTGACCAACGGGGAGACCTGCTGGTGAAGGCAAATGTCGAAATGCCAACCAGCCTGAGCGATCGTGAGCGGGAATTGTTCGAAGAGCTTCGCGCATTGCGTTCCTGAGCGGCCTGCGGGCCGGGAATCTGCGACAATTGGAACGAAAAGCGGATGAGTCGGCCGGGACCTCCCGGCCGTTCCCGTGTTTCCCCATCAGATCAGGTGGGTCCGGGTGAGCACAGGGGTTATTGCGGCATGCCAGCAACAGTGATCATGGGTGGCCAGTGGGGTGATGAGGGCAAGGGCAAACTGACGGATGCGCTCGCCGCTGATGCCACCATGGTCGTCCGCGCCAATGGTGGCTCGAATGCCGGTCACACCGTGCAAACCGATGCCGGCACCTTCAAACTCCGCCTCGTACCATCCGGCATCCTCAATCCTCATGTGCGATGCGTGCTTGGCGCCGGGGTGGTGATCGATCTGCCGACGCTGGTGGGCGAGCTGCGTGCGCTCCAGGAGCGCGGCATCGACATCTCCGGCATGGCCATCTCCGATCGAGCCCATATCGTGCTGCCGTGGCACAAGGCGATTGACCGGCTTGAAGAACAGCGACGCGAAGAGGGTGAGATCGGCACCACGCTGAACGGAAACGGTCCCGCCTATGCCGACAAGGCCTCCCGGCACGGACTCAGGATCTGCGATTTGCTGCGCCCCGACCTGCTCCGAACGAAGCTCCACCTGGAACTCAGCCAGAAGAACCAGCACATGGCGGGTGTATTCGCGGCCGAGATCATGGAATTCGAACCGCTCTACGACGAGCTCGTCGAGATGACGGACTTCATCCGGCCGATGGTCGTCCCCACCGAAGTCATCGTGCAGGACGCCATTCAGGCTGGTGAGCAGGTGATCGTTGAGTGTGCGCAGGGAGCGATGCTGGACATCGACTACGGCACCTACCCCTACGTCACCTCCTCGTCGCCTACCGCTGCTGGCGCCTGCCAGGGCGCCGGAATCGCACCAACGCAGGTTGAGCGCGTGGTGGGTGTCTACAAGGCCTACAGCACTCGCGTCGGCGGGGGCCCGATGCCCGCCGAGTTGACCGATCAAACCGGCGAGTTGATTCGCCAGCGTGGTCGGGAATGGGGTGTCAACACCGGGCGGCCGCGGCGAACGGGGTGGTTCGATGCCGTTGCAGCTCGCCAGACGAGCCGGTTGAATGGTGTCTCCGAGATTGCGCTCACTCTGGTCGATGTGCTCGACGTGTTCCCGGAAATCGGGATCTGCACCGGCTACGACTTTGGCGATCGCGTGTTGGATCACGTTCCGGCGTTGCTGGACTCCCTTGAGGGAGCAGCACCGCAACTCGAGTTCGTGCCCGGCTGGGAGCAGGACCTGACCGCGGTTCGCTCGTTCGACGATCTGCCCGCGCGCGCCGTGGAATACATCTCGGCCATCGAGCAGCATCTCGGAGCACCTGTTCGATACGTTGGTGTGGGACCGGCCCGGGAACAGTTGATCGACCGCCAGGCAGTCAGGGCCAGCTAAGCGAGCCTGAACGGAACTCGTTCGGCTGCACGGAGTGCTCGCTATTCGCTGGTAGGTCGCCGGTTGAGGAGCTCGTCGATGGCAGTATCAACGGGGAGGCTCTCGAACAACACCCGGTGCATCTGCTCGATGATTGGTGCGTCCACACCGTGTTGCCGAGCAAGTTTCCTGGCGGCGATGGTGGTCGGGACGCCTTCAGCCGTCTCCCCAAGTGATGCCAGCACGTCGGTCAACGATTCACCCCTGGCCAGCCCCAGACCCACGCGGTGATTCCGCGAGAGCGGGCTGGCACAGGTGGCGATCAGGTCGCCCAGACCGGAGATACCGGCAAACGTCGCGGCCTCAGCCCCACAGGCAACACCGAGTCGTGTCATCTCGGCGAGTCCCCGGGTGATGAAAGAGGCCTTGGCGTTGTCACCGGCTCCGAGCCCTTCGGCCATACCCGCACCGATGGCTACGATGTTCTTCAACGCGCCGCCCAATTCGAGGCCAGTCACATCCACGCCCAGATAGACGCGGAACGCCGGACCATGGAGGGCCGCAACAAACTGCTCGGCAACATCTCGCGCGTGGCTGGCGACAAGGGTCACGGCTGGTTTGCCAGCGGCGATTTCTCCCGCCAGATTTGGCCCGGATAGTGCTGCCAGGTCATCGTGGCTGCCCATCAGTTCGCTGATGATCTCGGTCGGGCGCTGCAGCGTTTCGACGTCGATCCCCTTGGCCGCGCTCAGGAACGGCACGCCAGGAAGCCGCCCCACCCAGCCAGCCAGGGCAGTTCGCAACTGCTGGACCGGAATCGCGATCACCATCGCATCGATGTCGGGCGGGAGCGGGACGTCATTGGATACGATGTCGATGGCGTCGGGAATCTCCACGCCCGGCAGCGACGTCGGATGCCGCCGTCGGGTGTGCATGAACTCGACTGACTGGACCTGATGCCCGATCAACGTCACCCGGGTACCTGCCCGATGTGCGACCAATGCCAACGTCGTGCCCCAGGCCCCCGCGCCGAGGATCGCCACATGCTGGTTCGTTGACATGCTTCGCTTTACCTCCGTAGACTGCCCGGACGCCGCGATCAGGACTCCCATCGTGCGCTGGTGTGCACGACGACGCTCAGCAAAGGAATGGTGCCATGGAACTGCAACTGCCTCTCGACTCGCTGGCCATCAGGAGCCTGATTCCACACCGCTATCCATTTCTCCTGGTCGACCGCGTCATCGAGCTCACACCAGGTGAACGCGCCGTGGGCCTGAAGAATGTGACCGCCAACGAGCCGTTCTTCCAGGGCCACTTCCCCGAATTCCCGGTCATGCCAGGTGTCCTCATCGTCGAGTCCATCGCTCAGGTTGGGGCGGTCGCCATGGCGGCCCATCCTGACAATGCGGGCAAGCTGGCCCTCTTTGCCGGAATCAACAATGTGAGGTTCAAGCGTCAGGTCAAACCCGGCGATACCCTGCGCATCGAAGTCGAAATGGGCCAGGTTCGACGGAACATCGGGACCGGCTCTGGCGTTGCTACCGTAGATGGCGAAGTTGCCTGCAAAGGCGAGTTCATGTTTGCCTTTGTTCCCAATGAGACGGGAGCTTCCTGACGGCGGTGCTGACCGGAAATCACCGGTTGCTGCCCGCGAGGAAGTACACTGTTTGCAGCGAAAAAGCGGGTAAACACCAACTGCGGAGTACATCGTTGGTCCGAACGTGTCGAAGGAGGTCTCGGCGTTGTCGTCTTCTGGCAAGACACTAGGACTGGTGTTAATTGGGGTCGGGTTGGCGATTGGCCTGGCGGTCGCCGCCTGGGCTGCTGCTGCCTTCTCCGATGGATCGACCAACAAGTCGGGTGCCGTCTTTGGCATCGTGCTTGCTCTGATCTTCATCGTGGCGCCATTGGTGGGTGGAGGAATCTTCATTCTCAGCAAGGGTCGCGCCGAAGAAAAGGACCTGGCCAAGGTCCGCGAGCAGCGCAAGTTGCTCGATATCGTCAAGACACGGGGGCAAGTGCAGGTCAGCGATCTGGTGCTCGACCTGAATTCGACGACCGCTGGGGTCCAGGCGATGCTGACCGACCTGGTTGGCCGCGGTTTGTTCTCCGGGTATGTCGATTGGAACAAGGGCGTCCTCTACTCCGTGGATGCGTCGCAGCTGACCGGTCGCTCGACCTGCCCCAACTGCGGTGGCCAACTAGAGCTGGCGGGGAAAGGGCTCATCAAGTGCCCCTATTGTGGGGCCGAGATCTTCCTCTAGCTGGTTTCGATGCTCACGAAAGGATTCGGCTCGTTGGACAAGATCGATCGAAAGATTCGAGACACCTTGAATGCCATTCCCGGGTATCGAGGGTATCGCTCGCTGGAAGACCGGCGTGACGATGACAAGCGGGTGCGGGAAACGATCGCGACGGAGATCGCCGCGAGTGGAGCCTTTCTGACCAGCGCCGGTGCGAAAGCCGTGGAGGCCCGAAAGCTCAATCAGGTCTCGGCCATCGAGCGACTGGTGGGTGATACCCGCCATCTCGCCGACCGGGTTCGCTCGGCGACCTACGGCTACGGCGGTCTCTTCAGCAACCGCGATGTATCCGCCGCCGTCCTCGACCAGATGAAGCAGTTTGATGATGCCTTCCTGACCGAGGCGGCGTCACTCCAGGAAACTGCCCAGACCATTGGTGGCGCGACACCGGGCGAAGCCAACCTCGAAGCCTATACGGCCGAGCTCGATCGGCTCCAGCGCCTCTTCACCGAACGCTCGAAGATCGTGGACACTGCCCAGCCTTCGCGGGATGCCGAAGTGCTGAACCTGCTGGAACCACCGGCTCCGCTGGTGCTCTCCCCAGTTGCTGGTCTGGCCCGCGGAGATGCCTTTTCCATCCTTGGCGAGAACTATCTCGTGGATGCTCTGGTCATCATCGGGGAGGGCGATCAACGGCTCGTCCTGGCGCGCATCGGCGAAACTGACGAGGGTCAGTCGGAGTGGCTACTTGGTGGAAACACGGCCTCCGTGCCGACAGCCCGTCTGGTCCAGACCGGCACCACCGCACCCGCGACGATCTCGTCCGCTCGTCGCGGCGAGGCGACGATCGTGACGGCAAGTGACACGCAGCGGAACGTGCCGATTCAGTATGAGGTAACCATCGGCGCTGGCAGCAATGTCACGTTCTGGTACACCATTGGGACCGAAACCCGCGTCCTGAGCGGCCCCAGTGTGGTCGACGATGACATCGTTATCTATGGGCAGGCCTAACGTTCTCATTACGGAGGAACACACGCATGGGTATTCTCGATCGCATGTCCCGCCTGGTTCGGGCCAACGTCAACGACCTTCTCGACCGGGCGGAAGACCCGGACAAGATGATCGACCAGATCATCCGTGATATGCAGACCAACATCACGGATGCCCGGCGCCAGGTGGCAGCCATGATCGCCCAGGAGAAGGAACTCGAGGCCGATCTCAAGGAGTCTCAGGCCCTCTCCAACGAGTGGAATGAAAAGGCCAAGCGCGCGGTGGCCGCCGGCAAGGACGACCTGGCTCGCGAAGCTCTCCGGCGCAAGAAGGATTCCGACGAGAACCTGGCCGTCTACGCACAGCAGCACGCCACCCAGGAACAGACGGTGACGAAGCTGAAGTCGCAGCTGGCCCAACTGGAATCCAAGTACCAGTCGACGCTTAGCCAGCGCGATGCCCTGATTGCCCGGCAGAAGCGCGCCGTGGCAACCAAGAAGGTTGTCTCGCAGTCGTCTGCCGCCGTTAGCTCGCTGGGCGAAGGCCTGAATGCATCCTCCGAACTCGACCGGATGGAAGCCAAGATTCGCCAGACCGAGTCGGAGGCCGCGGCCTACCAGGAACTCGAGTCCGAATCGGTCGATGCGCAGTTCCGCGAACTGGACTACGACGTCGACATCGAGTCGGCACTGGATGCGCTCAAGGCCGGCGACAGCGCCCCGGCCGGAGTATTGTCGGCAGGCGACGAAGAAGAGACCGAATCCGATTCGTCCGCCAGCACCTACTAACACCAGCCTGGCGACGAGGCGTCCCACCTGATGGACGCCTCGTCGCGCGTTCACGGAGGGCACCATCGTGGCTATCATCGACGTCATTGAGTATCCCAATGAGGGTGCCAACGTGCTGGTGCACCGCGTACCTGAGAACAGCTCCGGCGAGTTCCGGCTCGGTTCCCAACTCATCGTGCGCGAGAGCCAGCAGGCCATCTTCGTCCGCGACGGCAAGGCGCTCGATGTCTTCGGTCCCGGCCGCTTCACGCTCTCGACCAACAACATCCCGCTGCTGGGGGGCCTGATCGGCCTGCCGTTTGGCCAAAGCCCCTTCAAGGCCGAAGTCTATTTCGTGTCGATGCGCGAGTTCACCGACATGAAGTGGGGTTCCGCGCAGCCGCTGGTCTATCGTGACAGCGAGCTTGGCATGATCCGGCTTCGGGCGTTCGGCACCTACAGCATGCGCGTGGCGGATCCGCAGGTCTTCGTTGCCCAGATGGTCGGCACCCGAGGCTCCTTCACCACGGCCCAGGTCGAAGACTTCCTGCGCAGCATCATTCTCAACCAGTTCAACGACTTGCTGGGTGACACGCATACGTCAATCCTCGACCTGCAAGGAATGACGAAGGAACTCGCCGACGCCGCGCGTTTGTCATTGGCTGACTCCTTCACCCGCTATGGGTTGGAGTTGACGAGCTTCCAGATCAGCGCCATCACCCCGCCTGACGAAGTCATGGCCCGGATCGATGAACGGTCCGGCATGGCAGCCCTGGGCAATCTCGACGACTACACCAGGTTCCGCACGGCTGAAGCCATTGGCGATGCCGCAAACAACCCGGGGGCCGCGGGAGATCTCACCGGTGCTGGCGTCGGGATGGCAGCCGGGGTCGGCATTGGCCAGGCCATGGCTGGTGCCCTCCGCGACAGCCAGAACCCGCAGGCTGCGCCCGCTGCCGCGACCGTTGCCTGTCCGAACTGCAAGGCCCAGATTCCAGCCGGCTCCAAGTTCTGTCCGGAGTGCGGCACCAACCTGGCGGGCGTTGCCTGCAAGGAATGCGGCACGCAGAATGCTCCTGGAGCCAAATTCTGCAGCAACTGTGGCAAGCCCCTGGGGTAGCATCACTCGCAATCCATGGCAGGAAATCGCAAGGGGTCGGGCCGGTTGGCCTGACCCCTTCGCTTTGTTCGGAGTTGTGGTCGCTGCGCTTTCGTTCCGAATGGTGTTGGGGGCCATTCATCCTCGTCAAAACGCCCGTAACTGCGGGAAAATCGTGGTATAATTCGGTGTTGGGCTCACGCCTATCCCCCACTGAATCAGGAGCCATTGCCCGTGGAACGAGGAAGCGTACGAGTTGCCAGCATCGAAAGCGAGATGCGGCAATCCTATCTTGACTATGCAATGAGCGTGATCGTGTCCCGCGCCCTGCCGGACGCGCGAGACGGCTTCAAGCCCGTGCACCGCCGCGTGCTCTACGCCATGCACCAGATGGGCATGCG
>CAZNQC010000041.1:0-7375 GCA_964574825.1 uncultured Sphaerobacteraceae bacterium
ACTCGACCTTCTCCGATCACTACCTCGAAGTCCCGTTCGACCTCTCGAAGGTGATCTTCATCACCACGGCCAACATGCTCGACCCGATTCCTCCCGCCCTGCGCGACCGGATGGAGATCATCGAGGTGCCTGGCTACACCGAGATCGAGAAGCTGGCGATTGCCCGCAACTACCTGGTGCCGAAGGCGCTTGACTCCCACGGGCTCACTGCCGAGCAGCTGACCATCTCCGACGATGCGCTGCGCCGGGTCATTCGCGAGTACACCGAGGAATCCGGCGTCCGCAACCTCGAGCGCGAAATCGGCACGCTCTGCCGCAAGGCGGCCCGCAAGTTCGCTGGTGCCAATCCGCCGGACGCGATCGCAATCGATGGCGACGACGTGCCGGACTTCCTGGGCGTTCCTCGCTACGACTTTGGTCTTGCCGAAGAGCAGGACGAAGTGGGTGTCGCCACCGGCGCCGCCGTGACATCGGTCGGGGGCGATCTGCTTTCGATCGAAGTGACCGTGATGCCAGGCAAGGGCGAGCTTCTGTTGACCGGCAAGCTGGGCGACGTGATGCAGGAATCAGCCCGTGCGGCTGTATCCTACGCCCGTTCGCGAGCGGCCACGTTGGGGATCGACCCGGAAGTGTTCGACAAGAACAACATCCACGTCCACATCCCGGCCGGGGCCATTCCGAAGGACGGTCCGTCGGCAGGCATCACCATGGCCACCGCCCTGATTTCGGCATTGACCGGTGTCCGCGTCCGGCGCGATGTCGCCATGACCGGCGAGATTACGCTCCGCGGGAAGGTCCTGCCGATTGGTGGCCTGCGCGAGAAAACCCTCGCGGCCCATCGGGGCGGCATCAAGACCTTCATCCTGCCGAAGAAGAATGCCAAGGATGTGGCTGAACTACCCGATGTGGTGAAGAAGGATCTCGAACTGATCGAGGTCAGTAACCTCGATGAGGTGCTGGCCGTGGCGCTGGTGCGCGATCCGGGGGCACCCGCCAAGCCCGAAGCCCCGTCCGGCAAGCCGGGACGCACTCGCAAGCCGCGAACCGAGCCGGCCCGCACCCCGCACATCGACGCGCCAGGGAAGCCGGAACCGCTTCCCGCGTCGATGACCTCGTAGAGAGACTCACCTGCACGAGACGACCCCGGCGAAATCGCCGGGGTCGTCTCGCGTTATGAATAGCAGCTTCACCGTCAACGTCAGGCTGGCGGATCGAGCTCCTTCATCGCGTCCACCTTGTCCTGCGTTTGGTCCAGCAACGACTCGGCTTCGTGCACCAGTTCGTGCATTTGGGCAACGGTGTCGGTGATGGCGGGGAGGGCCTCTTCGATCACCTGGTGATGGGGGGCCCGCTCCTGTTGTGCCGCCGGCAACTCCTCCTGCAGCCGACTTACACGAGAGATGAGATCATCTCCAGCGACCGCATCGATGGCCTCGCCACCTTCCCAGCCAGACTGGGCGAGCAGCGTGCCCGGCGAGACCTGGAGCGCGCGAGCGATCGCCTCCAGCCGGGCCCGGCGCGGCAGGGTGACACGGTCATTCTCCAGCCGGGAGATATCGGCCTGCCGCGTGTTGTCACCAATCAGGTCGGCCAGGGCCTCCTGGGTAAGCCCCAACTCCAGGCGGCGCCGCCGGATGAATGCCCCGAGGGTCGGCATGTGCTTCGTTCCTTCTGTTTTTGACACCCGGTTATCGACGACGTCGGCACCGGGTCGCCCACCCGTACACGGTTGATGAATTGCGTGCCTACGGCCACCTCGGAATCGTCCCGCATTGCCTTTCAAACGACCAATGCACACTGAGTATATGCACTCTTCACCATGGTGCCACCACATATGGCGGCCTATCATGTGACCCCCGGAAGGTGGCCGGACACGGCCCGAATCATGGACAGATGTCCAGCCAGGCGAATTTTCGCCCGCGCATCGATCGGGCAGTACCAGCGTCATCGGCCGGAAGATGCCAGATCTACGGCATCCTGGGCCTCTGCATTGCTTTGGGGGAGTTGCGTATGAATGTCGGACCAATTCTGTACATTCTGATCATCATTCTCGTCATTTTGTTGATCGTGTACCTGTTTCAGCGGATCCGCTGATCGCTCCACCTTGTCGTGCTCTATCAACCCGAAAGGACTTCACATGGCTTCAACCCGACTCACCCGACTCGTTGCCGGAACCATCCTGATTGGCTCAATCGTTGGCGCAGGCGCCGGGGTAGCGCTGGCCCAGGACGACACCACCACGACCGAGCCGTCTCACCCGGCCCACATTCACGCCGGGTCGTGTGCCGACCTCGACCCCAATCCGGTTGCCCCGCTGAACAACGTCACACCGCGCCTGAACGATGACGACGATGATGATGACAGCAACAACGCCGCCCAGGGCACGCTGACAGCCCCACGCGTGCTTTACTCCGAATCGGACGATGTGGAACTCAGCTTCCAGGATGACGTGCTGGCTTCGTCGCACGCCGTTGTTGTCCACGAGAGTGAAGAGAACATCCAGAACTACATCGCCTGCGCCGACATCGGCGGCGTCGTGGTTGACGATGAGCTGTTCGTTTCGCTCCAGCCGGTAAACGACTCCGGCTACACCGGGATCGTCAAGCTCGATGCCGACGATGATGGTGAAGTCGACGTCGAGATTTTCCTCGCCGAGCCTGCTTCGACCGAACCAGCCGCCACCCCGGCTGCCTGATCGCAGCAAGACAACGACGTACTGAACGAGAAGACGCCCGGCGAGTCATCTCCGCCGGGCGCCTTCGTGTCCTGGGGGGCCGTCACCGGTGTTTGGATTCCCCTGACGGCCGAGCTTGACGGTGGTAGCAGGCCTACGGTGCGAGGAGATCCATCATGTTGATCAGGCCCTGCATGTAACCAATGGCATGCGCCCGGCCCCGATGGTTCCAGGCCGAATCGTCGTCCATGTGCGGCACGTGATCGTCCAGCAGGAACCCGGTGAAGCCCGATTGCTTGAGCAAGAGCATGATCTCGGCCGGATCGTAGTTCCCTTCGCCGATGAAGCATTCCTGGAACACCGGCACGCTGCCCTTCACGTCGCGGAAGTGCACGTAGAAGATGCGGCCGCGCGGTCCGAAATGCTCGATCATCGCCCGGACATTGGCCTTGCCGCCCGGCATCTCCGAGCAGCAGCCGAGGCAGAGGTCGAGGCCCCACGCCTCACCCGCGCCGGTGGCGATGGCGATCTCCTCGGCTCGCTTGAAGCCATCGATCTCGGCAAAGATCCGGGCCACGCCACCCAGCACCGGCACCGGCGGGTCGTCGGGATGCAACGCCAGCTTGACCCCGGCTTCCTTTGCCACCGGCAACACCTCCTGCATGAAGTGCTCGTAGTTGGCCCACATGGTGTCCGCCGAGATGAACTCCTCTTCGACGGTGGTGTGATAGAGCCCACCGGCCCAGTCGGGGCGGTCCGGCATGAACTCGCGCCCGCCGTCCGGTGATGCGGAGACCGCGGCCAGGTCGAACTCCCGGACCGTGACGCCACCGCGGCCCGGTGTTTGCCGGTTGGTGGTCCAGACCGAGTTGGGCATGAAGTTGTAGCCGAGAATCGGAATCCCCGCCTCGCCCATCGCCCGGATCGTGTGCTTGTAATTCTCGATCTGTTCTTCGCAGCCGTCTTCCCCGGTCATCACCTTCGAGAGGGCATTGAGCGGGACGTTCTCGATTGCTTCCAGCGTCATGCCGAACCGCTGGCAGTGTTCCACCAACGGACGCAGGTCCTCCACGCTCCACCGATCCTGGTTCTCGATCAGCGGCGAATTCATCTGGACGCTGGAGACGCCCAATTGCGCCCCGAATCGGAGCATCTCATCGGTCATCACGCTGAACTGGCCGATGGCAACCCGCAATTGCTCGTCACTCATGAAAGGAACCTCCGTGGCTGTCGCTGCTGGTGGACGTGATCCCGGCAATCCCCGGGTGATGTTCGATGGGCGGCATCGTACGGCGGAATGCGCTGCGGGGGAACCCCGGATGTGGTCTTGCCCTGCTGCCCGGGGATTGGAAACCCTCTTGACACCCCAGGTCAGCCATGGGTAGATAACACGCAGTGTTCACAACTCAGGAAACGCTGGCTGACGCCGTGGCAGGACTCCTTCGATTCCCGCTGCGTCACCAACCGGCGATGCGGAAATCGGGGTCCAGTGGCTACCTTCGTTACAGGTACAAGGAGTTCCGTTATGTCCAGCATTCGCGCGTTTACCGGTCGCAGGGTCACTCGTCGAGCCGTTGTTGCAGGCACAGCTGGGGTCGCCGCCAGCGGAGTACTGGCACAGACGCTGTCTGCTCGCAAGGCCCCTGCCGTCATCCAGAGCGGTGGGAAGCTCACCTATTGGGGCGGTCTCATCTTCTCCGATGCCGCCAACCAGATGCTGACCGACACGATCAACCAGTGGGGCTCCGACAATGGTGTCGAAACCGAAGTGGTGATGATCAACCAGAACGAAACCCAGCAGAAGGTGAGCGCGGCGGTGGAATCGAACACGATGCCATCGGCGCTCGACCTCGGTCTTGGGCTCGCCCAGTTGCTCTCCCAGACCGGGCAGCTGCAGGACCTGACGGCGCTCTACGACAGCATCGGGGCCGCACAGGGCGGCTGGTTCGAATCGATCGACGCCGCCTGTTCGGCCGACCGATTGGGCGGCGCGCGGACGGGTATCCCGTTTGGTTCCGGCGGCAACATCATCTTCCGGCGCCTGGATGTGCTGGAAGAAGCCGGGATCACCACCGCGCCAGCCACCTGGCAGGAAATGGGCGAGCAGGCGCTCGCCGCCCAGCAGCCCGGTGTCTATGGCCTCGGCCTGGCGCTCTCCAATGTCGGTGACGGGAACCTCCAGCAATCCGTCCTGCAGTCGTATGGTGGTCGCATCGCGAACGATGAAGGTACGGAGTGCACGATCAGGTCGGAAGAGACCCGGACCTACCTGCAGTGGGTAACCGACCTCTACGCCCAGGATGTCTTCGCCCCGGGCGCGACAACCTGGGACGGTGCGGGCGACAACACGGCCTATCTCTCCGGGCAAGCCATCTTCATTGCCAACCCGGGGTCGGTTTCGATTGCCGCCCAGACCGACGATCCGGAACTCTACGAGGTCACCGGCTACTCGGCGCTCCCGGCTGGACCGGTGATGACCGTGGCCCCAATCGGACCCAATGTCCGGTCGATTCCGATTGGCACGGAGGATGTCGACACGGCCTCGGCCCTGATCGAATTCCTCGAGCAGCCCGAGTTCCTCGCCGAGTACTACAAGGTCGCCATCTATGGTCCGGTGATGAAGGATCAGGAGAGCATGGAGGCCTGGCAGATTCCGGTGCTGTCGGGGCAGTTCGACCTGGTCAAGAACGGCACCGCTCCGGGCTATCCGGACGTCGACAACACGGCCCTCGCCGACTTCGGCGCCAACTTCATCGTGCCGAAGATGATTCAGCGCGTGGTGGTCGACGGCAAGACGATCGACGAAGCCATGGACGAAGCCCAGCAGCAAGGCGAAGCGATCTACGCCAAGTACGTCTGATCCTCTCTTTCGGGCAGGGGAACCGGGAAGACTTCTCCCGGTTCCCCTGTCATCCCGTCCGCGCGCGGGCAGTCCCGCCATATTGGAGATCGAGATGTCCATCGCGGCGAATCAGGGACCGCCCATCGCCCCCCGCACCTCGCGCCTGAAGTGGTCCACCCGGCAGGCGATCACCGGCTGGATGCTGGTGATTCCCGCCTTGTTCCTGCTGCTGGGACTGGTGGCCTATCCATTCTTCTTCGCCATTGCCATCGCCTTCACGGACCGGGTGGTGGGCCGGGCGGGGACATGGGTGGGACTGGACAACTTCCGGTACCTGGCCAACAACCCCAGTTTCCTGAAAACCATCCAGAACACCATCATCATGGTGGTGGTTTCAGACGTGCTGAAGCTCATCATCGGGCTTGGGCTGGCGATGCTGCTCAACCAGGCGGTGCGTGGCCGGGGTCTGATGCGCGCGATCATCATGCTGCCCTGGGCCATGCCGGGGTTCGTGGCGTTCCTGGTCTGGAAGCTCCTCTACATGCCAATCGGTGGCGCGTTCAACCTGATCCTGACCAAAACCGGCATCCATCCCGAAATCATCGACTACCTCGGCCAGAAGGCGACTGCACTCCCGGCGGTGATCATCGCCACCACCTGGCGCGGCTTCCCGTTCTGGGCCATCTCCTTCCTGGCCGCACTCCAGGGTGTGCCGAACGAGCTGTACGAAGCCGCCAAGGTCGACGGAGCCTCGGCCTGGCAACGGTTCTGGGACATCACGCTGCCGAGCATCAAGCCGGTCATTCTGGTGGTGACCCTGATGTCCTCGATCTGGACCGCAAACTCCTTCGAGAACATCTGGATCATGACGCAGGGTGGACCGTCCGACGCGACGATGGTTTTCCCGGTGCTGGCCTACTTCGGCATGCAGACCCAGCGACTCGGTGAGGCCGCTGCCGTGTCCGTGGCGATGATTCCGGCCCTCCTGATCCTCGTCTTTTTTGTCACCTGGCTGATTCAGAGGGAAGACTGATGGACGGCGAACAGGCGACAGCAATCACCATTCGCAACGAACGGGCCTGGACCCGGCTGGCAAGAAAGCGCTCCACCCGGAGTCTCCTGACCCTCATCGCGGTCTATCTCATCATGTTTACCGTGGCCATTATCGTGATGTTCCCGATCTACTGGATGTTCACGATTTCACTGAAGATCCCCCGCGAAATCTACCGCCTGCCGTCGCTCATTCCGGAGAATCCAACCTGGGAGAACTACCGGATCCTGATCGAGGAGAAAGGCTACCTGACGAACATCCGCAACTCGATCATCGTGGCCAGTTCGGTCACGATCGTCTCCCTGCTGGTGTCGTCGTTCGCCGCCTACAGCATCGTCCGCTTCAAGTACCGCTTCCGCGGTCTCGTCGGCCGGATCATTCTGCTGACCTACCTGACACCCGGTTCGCTGCTGTTCATCCCCCTCTCGATCATCGTCGCCCGCCTGCACATGGGAAACTCGCTGTGGGGCCTGATCGTGCTCTACATGACGTTCTCGATTCCGCTCTCGACGTGGCTGCTCTCGGGGTATTTCCGGAGCGTGCCGCCAGACCTCGAGGAACAGGCGATGGTGGATGGCACGACCCAGCTGGGTGCGTTGTTCCGGATCCTGCTGCCACTCTCATTGCCAGGCATTGCGGCAGTCGGGATCTTCACGTTCACCGCAGCCTGGAACGAACTGCTCTTTGCGCTGATCTTCATTACCTCGGAAGACCTGCGTACCGTTCCGCTCGGGCTGAACTACCTGATTACCGGTGATGTGCTGTTGTGGGGACCGATCATGGCCGGGGCGGTACTGGCGGCGGTGCC
>CAZNQC010000041.1:7475-20551 GCA_964574825.1 uncultured Sphaerobacteraceae bacterium
GGACATTACCTCCCCGATTCGCTCCGACTTGCAGATCGCCTTCCGGGTACCACCGGCCGAGATCGATGCCTGTCACGCCGAACTCCTCGCTGCCGGCGTGACCATCGTGCGCGGTCCACTCGACCTGCCGGACTGGCGGCACCGGGTCCTGTTTTTCCACGACCCTGAAGGCACCCTGATCGAAATCTACGCCGAGTACTGACGCAGCTGAGCAGACACCAGTTCAGTGATGCCAACCCAAATGCGTAACCGATGTGTTACGCTTTTCGCATGGACGTATTCTCCGTGCTTGCCGACCCGGTTCGGCGCGACATCGTCGATCTGCTTCAGCAGAAACCGCGGACAGCCGGTGACGTGGCGGCGTGCTTTCAAATCAGCCGACCAGCCATCAGCCGTCATTTGCGGATTCTCCGAGAAGCGGGTCTGGTGACGGTCGAGGAAGCGGGCCGCGAGCGAATTTACCGGTTCGATCCGAGTCCGCTGAAAGAGGTCGACGCCTGGCTCAACCGCCATCGCGATCGCTGGGAAAGCAGGTTGGATGCGCTCGAAACCGAAGTCCACCGGACACGGCGCGAACGCGAGCGCCGGGAATCCGCCGCCATCACCGAACCGACAGCTACCAGGAAGGAATCGGCATGAATATTCCAGGCACCGGCAGAATCGAACCCACCGCGACGGGTCGCCAAATCGTGATCGAGCGCACCTTCAACGCTCCGATCGATGATGTCTGGGACTCGATCGTCGATCCGAAACGCATGAACCGCTGGATCGGCACCTGGACCGGCGAAGGCGGCACCGGCAAT
Source organism: uncultured Sphaerobacteraceae bacterium (assembly GCA_964574825.1). Lineage (GTDB taxonomy): Bacteria > Chloroflexota > Chloroflexia > Thermomicrobiales > UBA6265 > JACCYX01. The sequence continues at coordinate 8,279 of CAZNQC010000041.1, forward strand.
CGCGTGCAGTTCGTGATGACCGCCGAAGGCCAGACCGAAGGCGAGGATGCCTATATCCATGCCTGCGAGCCGCCCCGATTCTTCGATGTGACGACGTCGGTCGGCGAGGACTCGTGGCGGATGACGGTGACGCTAATGGAAGATGCTGGAATCACGACCCTCGTGTTCACGCAAGCCATTAAGGAAGGCGAGGATTTCAGCTCGTACGGTATTGGCTGGGAGTACTACCTGGACCGGCTGGTGGCCGTGCGGACCGGCGAACCGTTCGCAGAATGGGACGACTACTTTCCTGCCCAGCAGGAATACTGGCAGGCGGCCGCAGAGGCCACGCCGGAGAACTGAGCCTGTTCAAAGGTTGGTCTCAGACCAGTCCGCGAGGAAAGGCACGGGGTGCGCCAGTCGCTTCGTGCCTATCGTTTGGACTTCATGGCCTTGACGACCTTCACCGAGGGGTCGTCGAGCAACGACTGATACCGATCGGTCTCGACGCCCACCAGCGCAACCTTGCCCGTCGCGTCGTGATGAATGCCCCAGCCGTACTTCTTGCCCAGATCGGAGGCACGGAGACAAGGCTGGCCCTTGCTGAAAAACTGTCTCCGCGCGTCAGCTCGATCTTCCTCCGCGAGACCCTGCCGGTCGGCCCAGACCCCGAAGATGACATCATCCGACGTGCGCTCATAGGGGTGTTCGGCGATCGATTGCCAGGTCCGAAACGCGATCGAGGGACTGCCTTCCCTTTCCGGCGGCCGCGTTCCGAAGGTTGCGGTCGAATCGTCGGCAATCGCAATCAAGGTCGATGTGTAGTTGGTGGTGTGGTCGGCCACGTGTGACTCCAGGTGAATGCTGACCCGGCGCAACGAACTCCGGTGTCTCTATTTTCACCGCTCGGGACGACGCATTGTGTCCGCATTTTGCGCCGACGTTGGCTGCGAGCCAGCATGCCCTGACGAAGGTTCCTAGCCGAGGAAGGCGGCTGGTTCGTAGAGCGCGGCCCGGATCGCGGCCCAGAGATGCTTGTACTGCTCCCAGAGCGATTCCCCATGAATCGCCACGGTCACGCCATTGACCCGCTCGACGCCCTCGCAGCGGGAAGCCCGGTCGCACTGCATCATCGTCAGGAAATCGAGTTCGAGCCGGGCTGGCTGGTCAACGGTGTAGAGGGGCACTGCGTCGATATTGGCCAATGCCTCGGTAGCTGCTGCGCGGATGTCGACCACTGTCCGCTCCGGATGCCGGCAGATCGCCGAGTTGCGGCCCGACGCCGATTTCACGGCCACCGTCTGGATCGCATCGCCCAGGAAGGCGCGAGCTTCGGCGCAGGTGGTCTCGTCGCCGGTCACCATCACCGTCGGAATGCCGAGTGAGGCGAGCACGAGCGCATTGAGGCCCGTTTCGCCGTGTGGCCGGCCATTGACGCGGATTTCGTGGACGACAGCGCCGGCGATGGTGTGCGGATGAATCGCGTTCAAGGTCTTGGCCATGGCGTGATACCCGACGAAGATCGCTGCTGCGAACGGCATCGAGTCAGCGCCTTCCAATTGGCAATAGGGTCGCGCATCCGCTGTTCCCGAAACGAGCGTCGCGGCCGGATTGAGGCCCTCGATCTGCAGGTTCCGCATTGGTCCATGGCCGTCGACCACCAGGACATCGTCGGCCCCGGCCGCCAGGGCACCTTCGATCGCAGCGTTGGCATCCGCCAGCATCAACGCTCGCCCACGGGCGTATTCGTACTGGCCCGGCATCATCATGTCGGCGTGAACGACGCCAGAGATACCTTCGATATCGACAGAAATGAACACATTCACGCGCATGAACTCCAGAACGCAATCAGCGACGAGGTCAACGCTGGCGATCGTATCCGCCTTCGCTGGTTGAGGAAAGCCCGCACCGACCCGGTCGATTGGCCTGTCGACGCTTACGAAAGCCAAGTGCTACGGTTCCGGCATTGGTCAGCGACCGCCGCTGAGACCCGCCTTCCACGTCGAACAGGACCCCCACCGTGTCAACCCGTCTTTCGATTCTCGACCTTGCCCCACTCAGTGAGGGCATGACCGTCAATGACGCCCTGAAGCACTCGCTTGAACTGGCCCAGGCGGCCGAGCGACTGGGCTACACCCGCTACTGGGTGGCCGAACACCACAACATGCGCGGTGTTGCCTCGTCGGCGACCTCCGTCCTGCTGGGGTACCTCGCAGCCGGAACTTCCACCCTGCGCCTGGGCTCGGGCGGGATCATGCTGCCGAATCACTCGCCACTGGTCATCGCCGAACAATTCGGCACGCTCGCCGAAATCTATGGCGACCGGATCGACCTTGGGGTCGGACGGGCACCCGGCACCGACGGCTATGCGATGCGGGCGATGCGGCGTGACCCTCGCTCCTCCGACGAGTTCCCGACCGACGTGCAGGAACTCCAGATCCTGCTCGGCGAGCGGATCGAGAACCAGGTCGTGATCGCCAATCCCGGTCTCGAAACGCATGTGCCGATCTACATCCTCGGCTCATCAATGTTCGGCGCGCAACTGGCGGCGCAACTCGGCCTGCCCTATGCCTTCGCTTCGCACTTCGCGCCGGATGCCCTGGTCGATGCGATTGCCTGGTACCGGCAGAACTTCCAGCCCTCGGCCCAACTCGACCAGCCCTATGTCATCGCCGGGGTCAATGCGCTGGTGGCCGAGACTGACGAGCGGGCGAAGTTCCTCTTCTCGTCATCGATCCGGCGGTTCGCCGAGTTCCGGCGCCCAGGCGGCAGTGGGATGCTGAAGGAGCCGGTCGAGAATATCGACGAGGTCGTTTCGCCGATGGAAAAGCAGATGGCGAACTCGATGCTGCGCTACGCCGCCGTTGGGTCGCCAGAGACGGTCAAGTCATCACTGGTGTCCTTTGCCGAACTGGCCCAGGCCGACGAACTGATCGTGGTGACCAACACCTTCGATCCCGCCGATCGCCTGCATTCCTACACCGCCCTCGCCGAGGTGATGGGTATCACGCCCAACTAGAGGCTGGCACAACCGCGAAAACCTCTGGGCGAAGTCAGATCAGGTCTTCTGCCCGATCTCGGCGACGGGCGGTTGCCGCAGGGCCAGCATGCCGAACACCACGGTCGTAGCAAACACCACCGCTGCGGCAACCAGTCCGGTGGCGACCAGGGGTAGGACAGGCATGGTCATCGCCGAAAGATCGCCGACCATGCCGATGCTGACCGGACTGGTGCTCAGTACCGCGATACCCCAGCCCAAAGCCAGGGCCACCACGCAGACGATCAGAGCTTCCTTGGCCAGCATGAGCCGGACCTGCCGCGACGTGGCCCCAATGAGACGCATCAAGGCAAACTCGCGCGATCGCTCGCTGATGCTCATGCCCAGGGTATTGATCGAGGCGACCAGTCCCAGCGACGCCGCCGCACCGATGATGAGATAGGTCGCCCAGACTCCATCCTGCATCGACTGCTGGACGCCGGACACATAGGCATCGTGCGACAGTGCCATCACCGGATAGCCGTCCTGGCCGAGCTCGGCGATCGCCGAACTCACGGCCCCAACATCGGCCCCGGCAGACAGGGTGATGTTGATGACGCCGGGACTGGCATCGCCAAGATGGCCGGTTGCATCTTCCGGGGTAAACAGGATGTCACCGAGACCGGACAGGTTGGTCGCTTCCCCGGCCACCGTCACCTCCCGCAGGGTGCCGTCGGCGAGCATCACCTCCATGGTGGATCCTGTCGTGCCGGAATACTCCAGCATGCTGCTGATGATCACCGTGCCGGGCCCAAAGTCCTCCAGGCTGCCGGAGGAGAACTCGAGGTCGTGCATCGTTTCTACGGTGCCCGGATCCAGCACGGCCGCTTCGGTGCTGACGGACATGTCATCCGCCATGATGGTGACCGGGAGTGGATAGATCGGCTCGACCAGATCAACGCCCGGAATCATCTGCAACCGCTCACCAGCGTCTCGCGGCAAGGCATCGCCCATCGGCACCACGTGAATGGTGGCCTGCTCGCGTTCATCGGTGATCTGGACCGTCGCCGTTTCGAGCGTGGCGGTAAAGCCGAACATCAGGGCCAGGAAACTCACGCCCACGACAACTGGCGTAACGGTTGAGGCCACCCGTGCGGCCATACTCCGGGAGTTGCTGATCGCCAGTTCGCCGGTAATCTGCTCACCCGCGCGCGCGAAGCCTCCCAACACGCGCCCGAACGCGAGCACAATGCGTGGTCCGAGCACCGAACAGGCAATGGTTAGCAACGCGGTCACCAACAGGGACATGGCCACAGCGGCGTCCGGCGGCAGCGATGGTGCCAGGGCAATCGTCGCGATGCCGCCGATCAGGAAGATCAATCCCACGATGAATCGACGCCAACCGATGGTGGTCCGGGGGGCGGAGGCCGAACGAAGCGCCTCGATGGGATGAATCTTCGCCGTGCGCCGACCGGCCAACCAGGCCGCAACCACGGCGATGCCAAGCGCCGAGCCAACCACGATCGTGGCACCGAGTGGATCGAACGGGACGGCCAGGTTCTGCGGCACGCCCCCGAACCAGACACCGATCCAGACGAACCCGCGTGCGACCAGCGGCCCCAGCACCAATCCGATGGCTGACCCCACGACGGCAATCGCCACGGTCTCGATGAGGATCATCATGCGCACCTGACGCGGGGTATAGCCAATCGCTCGTTGCAAGCCGATTTCCCGCGCCCGTTGCTGGATGGAAAAACCAACAGTGCTCATCAGCACGAAGATGGCGACGAATCCAACGAATCCCGACAGCACCCCCAGGATGAGACCGAACTCCATCACCTCCAGCGAACCTGCCGAGGCGTCAGCCTTCGCCCGGTTGGGGCCAGCCAGCAGCTGCAGGTCCAGGCCATCAGTCGCCACCTGGATCTCGCTCCGCACGGTGTCGAGATCGGCCCCAGGGGCAAGAAACACGCCGATGATGTCCACGGCGTCGTTGCCATCGACCAGGTCGAGTGCCGCTTCGGGGGCGAAGAAGATCGACGACTGGCGCTCCAACTGCTCACCGTGCTCGGTTTCGGCGATGCCAACGACGAGATAGGTGGCGGTTGAGTGGTTGGTAACGATACGCACGTCCTGACCAACAGCCAGCCCGCTCGCCTCGGCCATTTGGGTGTCGAGCACGACCTCGTTCGGCGCCAGTGGCTCGCGGCCATCAGTTATGTGAAATGGCGTGAGGGCCGCCGACTCCCACGATTGTCCGCGGGGAACCGCCTCGTCCGAAACGAAGAGCGGCGTTCCATCCTCCAGCAGCACCTGGGCCGAGAACGTGACATCGCCGATCACGCGCTCCACCCCCTCCACCTGGCGCACGATATCGACCTGCTCCGGAGGTATCTGGATGCTCATTCCCAGCGGAATCGAGTCTTCGGGGGTGTCAAAGATGGCCGAGAGATCGGGACGCACCACCAGGTCGGTGGCCGCCAGCCGGGCCGGGGTGCCAGGGCCAGCCAGAGTCGAGAGCAGCACGAGGATGGCACCCAGCATCACCGCCACTGCCAGCGTGAGTGCCACCAACGTGCCCATCACGTTGCCGGGCCGGGCCAGCATGTTCCGCAGTGAGGTCATGACCAGCATGCTATTGCTCCAACCGGGTCAGCCGGGTGGCAATCATCTCGGCTGAGGCCTGATGCATGCAATCCACCACCTGCCCATCGGCCAGGAAGAGCACGCGGTCGGCGAAACTGGCCGCCACTGGATCATGGGTCACCATGATGATGGTCTGGCCCAGGGAATCCACCGTCGAGCGGAGCAGTTCCAGGGTATGGCGAGCGGTGGTGGTATCCAGCGCACCGGTCGGTTCGTCGGCAAAGACCACACTCGGGCGAGAGATCAGCGCCCGGGCAATGGCGACCCGTTGCTGCTGGCCACCGGACAGTTGGGCCGGTCGCTGACGCAAACGCTCTTCGATACCGATTTGCCGGACCAGCAGATTGAACCAGTCCTCATCGACCGGCTTTCCGCCCAGGCGCACGGGAAGCTCGATGTTCTGGCGAGCGTTGAGGGCCGGCAGCAGGTTGAATGCCTGGAAGATGAACCCGATCTCCTGCCGGCGGGTTTTGGTCAGCTGTGGTTCCTTCAACCGGCTCAGTTCGACCTCACCGAGTCGCACCTTGCCGCTGGATGGCTTGTCCAACCCGGCCGCGCATTGAATGAGGGTGCTCTTGCCGGAACCGGATGGGCCCATGACGGCCGTGAATGTGCCCGCCTCGAACTGCTCGCTCACCTCACGCAGGGCGTGCACCTTGTTGACACGTCGCCCGTAGGATCGCGACACCTGTTCGAGCGAGAGGGCAACGTCCGCTGACCTGCCCGTTGCTTCAACCTGAGTGCTGTGCTGTTTCGACTTTCCCCGAAATCTCATCCCGATCGCCTGTCCCCATACTGCGCGCTGGTCCGGAACACGGACCATTTCGTTCAGCATTCATGGTGACGGCTGGGCGCGCCGGTCGAAACGGGGATGCCCGGCGAATGAGGGTGGGGGATATCCCAACCGTGCCGGAGGTGGCTGGACACGCTGGGTGGTCGAACTCTCCCTTTCCTGGCAACAACGATTGTGGCGACCAGCGCATCCCATGAGGAAAGGAGCACTGTATGGTCGCGCCCTGGTCGGCACCGTTGTAGCGATCTTTGTCCTGCCGACGCTGCGTCGTCCATCGGCCCGTCACACGCTCATGTGGGAACTGACCATTCCGCGAGCGCATGTTGTCGATTCACATTGCATGGGAAATGATCCGCGAGTAGAGTTTGGGATAAGGAAAAGGTTCACATGTACATGGACTTTGCTTCCGCTTGTCCGAGGATGATGGGGCAATTTGGTGCTTCCCATCCAGAAGCCCTGGGCGAGGTTCGCACCTCGATTCAGCAAGCGGCGGTGATCATCACGACACGAAGCCTGGGCGTTGCGCCGCAGGGGTGATTTCCACGTTCGATCGACCTTGCCCGACTCTTGAGAAAGGACTCCTCTCGTGCTGCGTAGATGCGTGCATCTCTGCCGTTTCCTTGGTTTGGCACTGGTGCTCATTGGCGTCCCGACGGCCGTCGCACAGGGTACGCCACCGGCCTCGTCGGCCGGCATCACCGTCGCGGCCAGCGGGCTCGATGGTCCCCGCAGCATTGCCTGGGGGTCGGACGGCTCGATGTTCGTGGCCCAGGCAGGTTTCTCCCACCAGGGTCCGGCTACCCCGTCGGCGACCGCACAACCTTCCGGTGCCCTCGCCGGAAGCATTGTGCGTGTGCAGGACTCGTGCCCGGTTGTGTATCAGGACGTTCTGCCATCCAGCGGTGGAACGGGTGGCTACGATCTCGGGCCGTCTGGTCTCGCCTCTATTTCGGGCCAACTGTACCTGCTGGACGAGGGGGGTGGCGCCAGTCACGGGAATCCACTGACCCCAGACGGCATCTACCGCATCGATGGGAGCGGGAGCGCCGTGGTCGTGGCCGATATCGGAAAGTGGGTTCCAGCCAATCCCGTGGAGGTGCTCCCGGAGGACCTCGATCCTGATGGGGATGTTACGGACATGGCCGCTATCGGGAACGAGTTGGTGGTGACAGAGAGCAACAGCCGCCAACTCCTCAAGGTCACGCTCGACGGGGAGATATCTCGCCTCACCGATTTCTCCGCCATGCCGTGGCGCCCAACGGGTGTATCCACCACCGGTGACGGACGCATCTTCGTGAGCATGACCTCGACGAGCGAGTCGGACGCGGCGTCCAAGATCGTTGAAATTGGCGCGGACGGGTCGGTAACTGACGTTTGGACGGGTCTCTCAATGGTGGTTGATGTCGCGGTGGGCCCGGGCGGGACGCTCTTTGCCCTCGAAGCAGGGGACCATGACCCAACGCAGGTCCTCGCGATCCGCCCTGACACGGGCAAGGTCGTGCGGCAAACCGGGCCGGATACCGGCCAGCATGTGGCAGTTGGAATCGATACACCAACAAGCATGGCGTTCGGGCCAGATCAGGGCCTGTATGTCACCACCCCAGCCTTCGCGCACGAAGCTTTCGCTGGGGCCGTGATCCGGCTCAATCTCCAGCAGGGCCAGGTCATGTCGATGAGCGACGACCTCCTGCGCGACAGTCCCTGCATTGACCCGACACCAATCCCGACCGATCCCCCTGATGGCAGCCCGACCGCTACGGCCGAGGCAACGCCCGGAGGCAACGATGCAGGCGGAGGAACGGTGGTCCCCATCGCGCAGTTTGCATTCGATCCGGCGTCCGTCTCCGTTGCTGTGGGCACAACCGTTACCTGGACCAACATTGACACCGTTCCACATACGGTGACCGCCACCGATGGGTCCTTCAATTCCGGAAATCTGAATCCCGGAGACTCGTTCAGCTTTACGTTCGACGGAGCAGGAACGTTTGACTACATCTGCAATTACCACCCGAACATGACCGGAACGATCATTGTCGAGTAGCCCGCAACATGGGCCATGGGAGCGCGGGGAATGACGGATCACAGCCACACGCATCAGCCGGAGAATACGACACCCACCGCCCCGCAATCGGCGGCAACTCCATCGACGGCGGCATCGGGATCTGATGGGGAGATCGTGTCGGTCGTCGCGCGAAATCTGGCGAATCCTCGTGGATTTGCCTGGGGACCAGACGGTGCCCTCTATGTAGCACTCGCGGGTGATGGCCAGACAGCACCAGCCGGGGACGAGCTGCAGGCGGCGAATGGTCCCGAGGCTCCACCGAGCGTCGTCCGCATCGTGGACGGAGAGGCGATGCCGGTGGTCGTCGGCTTGCCGTCGACCCAGGATCCATACGGGGATGTGATGGGTCCGGTCGACGTGGGCTTTCTGGGGGACCAGCTCTACGTCCTGCAGGATGCCGCCGGTGATGTCCCGGACGTCGGACTGCTGTACCCAAATGGTCTCTACACGGTGGATCGCGGAGAACGTGTCCGGGTTGTCAGCAGTGTCACCGCCTTCGTGGGGCGCAACCCCGCCGAGAACCTGTACCACGTCGTCCCGCTCGGGGAACCATTCGCCATGGTGCCCGATGAAGATCAGACGGGGTTTTGGGTAGTGGATGCCAACCAGGGACTGGTGCTCCATATCCAGCCTTCAGGCACCGTGCGCGAGGTCGCAGACGTGTCGCTCGACCATCCTGTGCCGACCGCGATTGCCCTGGCCCCGGATGGTGGCGTTTACGTCGGGTTCCTGAGTTCGGGCGCGCATCTGGATGGCACCTCGAAGGTGATCAAGGTCACTCCCGACGGCGAGGTCTCCGATTTCTGGACCGGCCTCACGATGGTGACGGGGTTGTTCGTGGGTCCGGACGGCACCCTTCATGCCCTGGAAATGTCCACCAGGAACACGGCGGACCCGCCGAATATCTATCCGAACACGGGTCGAGTGGTGCGCCAAACCGGAAGTGCGAACCTGGACGTGGTGGTGACGGGTCTCAACTTCCCAATCTCCATGGATCTTGGCGCCGATGGAGGAATTTATATCTCCACGCCTGCCATCGCAACAGACGGGAAACCTGGCGGCATCATTCGGATCAATCCCGTCGCAGGCGAGCCGATCGCCGTGCCGAGTGACCTCCTCGATTGAGAGAACGACCAATGACGACGTTACGTGACCGGCTCACGCTCACCCGACGACACGTCCTCGCCCTGACAGCGGCGGTTGGCGCCGCAGTGGTGGCGGGAACCTCACTGAGTACACGCCCTTCATCTGGCGCGCCGGCCATCCTCGCCCAGGACGCGTCTCCAGCAGCGAGCGAGGACGGCTTTGTCGAACCCATGGAATACGCGAGTGAGGATGGCCAACTGGCCGTGACCTTGCAGGCCATGACCGATGAAACCACGACGGTCGTGAGGATGGGATACAACGGGATGACCCCCGGGCCGACACTGAGAATGCGACCGGGGGATACGGTTCGGGTAGCACTGGTCAACGCGCTCCCCGAAATGACAAACATCCACGTCCACGGCCTTCATGTGTCTCCAAGCGGAAATAGCGACAACATTTTTCTGCATATTGAGCCCGGGCAAACCTTCAACTACGAATTCGCCATTCCCGCCGATCATCCCCCGGGCATTTACTGGTATCACCCCCATCCACACGGCCATACCGCAATGCAGGTCCTGAACGGACTCGCGGGAGCCATCATTGTGGAAGGCGGGCTGGACGACTCGCCTCTCCTGTCCGGTCTCCGTGAGCGGTTGATGCTCATCCAGGGCCCGCTCCAGGGCCAGAATAGATCTGCCCTGCACCTGGTAAATGGCCAGGAGCGCCCCACTGTTACCATCCAACCTGGCGAAACGCAGCGGTGGCGAATCGCCAACATGAGTGCGAATCAGTTCTACAATCTCCAACTCGTCGGCCATCAGTTTCACTGCATCGCAACAGATGGCAATCCGCTTCCTGAAGTTGAAACTCTGGACCTCATGTTGCTCGGGCCCGGCGAACGGGCCGAGGTGCTCGTGCAGGGTGGGGCAGCTGGAATATACGAACTGCGGTCGCTCGCCTGGGCACCAGACATTCCGAGCCAGTCACAGGAGCAGGTGTCCCTTGTCACCGTTGTGAGTGGCGGTGATCCCGTTGAGCCAATGGAGCTCCCGACCACGCTCCTTCCAATCAGGGACCTGGGTGACGCCGAGCTTGATGGGCGTCGTGAAATCACGTTCAAGGAATCATCAACCGGCCCAGCATTCAACATCGATGGCAAGGCATTTGTCATGGATCGTGTCGACCAGGTTGTCAAACTCGACACGATCGAAGAGTGGACGGTCCGCAACGAGAGCCCGGAATGGCATCCGTTCCACATCCATGTCAACGACTATCAGGTGATGTCGATCAATGGCAGCCCGGTGACTCCACGGTGGGAGGACACGACGCTGATACCACCACATGGCGAGTTCGTCATGCGAACGCACTTCAAGGACTTCACCGGTAGGTTCGTCTACCACTGCCACATCCTCTCTCATGAGGACGCCGGCATGATGGCCACCATTGAGGTGGTGGAGTAGCGACCGCGATCGCACGCGATGGTACTCGTGACGATGGAGACCGAGAGGCTGGTGCCTTGCTGGCATGGTCGCCGCCTTGACGCCAATCTCGTCGTTGGCCGATGCAATCGCACCGCCGGTGAGCATGCGGGCTAATGATGCCGCTCTCAAACCTGGTGGCCAGCGCTCCGGTGAAGACATCCAGGAGCGCAGATGGCAGGGACCCCACAACTACCCCAATGAGAACCACCCACCAATGCCGGGATGACATGCCCGCCATGAATTCGGTGGTTTCCGCAACCAGCGGCGGGGAGAACCGCAGACCCGAGTCGTTTGAGGTGGCGAACAGCGGTGAATCAGTCGACCGGTGCCGGCTTCGTGGCGTAGCGCGCCTGGTAGTCCACGGTGGACGGTTGGATCGTCAGCACCTCGCCGTCGCCGGTGCGGTCGAGGCGACGACTGATGCCACCAGCGATCCGGTTGGCCTGGACCTTGGCCAGATTGGCACGCGGACCAGCGAAGAGGTCATCCACGGTGCGTTCCCAGATATCCAGCCAGCGCTGGAAGTGCATCGGGGTGAGGGGTTCCTGCTGGTGAAGCGTGAGGTGGACGTTGAAGGCGTTGCCCCGATAGAGACCGGCCTGGAACAACACCGTTTCCCAGAAGTCGCACATCACCGGCATATGCGCATCGAGATCCATTTCCGCGACATCAATGAAGATGTACCCAAGCACCGGGTCGGCGAACCCGCGCGTATAGAACTCGGTGACCAGGGCGGCGATGTCGTCGCGGTCTCGAATATCGGTTCGGGGAGTGGTGTCGGTCACGCTGGGATCGTTTCGGCTGAACGGCGGGCAATCATGACATCAAGTCTAGGCCGCGCGCCCCAACCTGTCCCCACGCCATCGGGTGGGAATCGCGACATTCCGGGAAACAGGTCAACCAACAGATGATCCCGGCTAACCTACGGGGCCATCAATGTAGGGGATGACCTCGTGTCATCCCTGTTGGAATACCTCGCACAACGCGTCACTCGTATGCGGTCAATCTCAACCTTCCAGGCCAAGCCGCTTCCTCACTTCATCTTCGGAATAGCGAACGTAGCCTTCCCGAATCACTCGATCGGCCGCGGCAATGTCCGCCCACTCTTCGAGCCATTCATTCACTGGTTGGCGAACGCGCAGCGTCAATTCCACGGTCTCAACCATCCGACCGGACTGTACGAACGAGCAATCTGGCAAATGGTGGCGAGATTTCGCCTCCTCGATGCGTACGATAGGTAGGACCAGAT
>CAZNQC010000042.1:0-6495 GCA_964574825.1 uncultured Sphaerobacteraceae bacterium
CTCATCGCCAAGGTCGTGACCTGGGGCCGCTCTCGCGACGAGGCTCGCCAGCGCATGATTCGTGCGCTGTCGGACTACCGGATCGAAGGTGTCCCGACCACGATTCCTTTTCACCTGCGCGTGCTCGAATCCACGGCGTTCGCGGCGGGCGACCTGTCAACCACCTTTCTCACCGATCACCCGGAGCTGGTCCCACCTCCTGCTTCGGAGGCCGCCGCGCCGACCGGTGAGCCGGTTGCACCGAAGACGCTCGTGGTCGAGGTCAACGGCAAGCGCTTTGACACCCGCGTGTTCGGCCTCACGACTGCGGCGGATGTCTCCCCTACTGCCCGCCGCAAAAGCAGCCCCCGCAAGTCCCGCGAGAAGCAGGCGCCTGCGACCGGTGGTGACGATCTGAAATCTCCCATCCAGGGCACCGTGATACGGGTGTCAGTGGCCGAGGGTGATGCGGTGGACGCCGGTCAAGTCCTCTGCGCGATCGAAGCGATGAAGATGGAGAACGACATCGTCGCCCACAAATCAGGCAGGCTGTCCTCCTTCCCGGTCGCAGTTGGCCAATCGGTCGGCATCGGAGCGTTGCTGGCAACGATCACCGGCGACTGAGAGTGACCGGCAACCGGCGATTCGTGATGAAGATTTGGCTGCGATCAGGTGCGAAGCGGCCAATGCTCTTGCTCTGAGCGGGCGGCAACCGGTGGTGTGTGAAGTCGAATCCATCCGCCTCGCCAGGGCGATCAGGCGAGATTCTTCCCAGTCGCCACTGAGATTTGTGACACCTTCAGCACAGTGCCCGGTAGTTCCCCGGGAGTCGTAGGGGTGTACGAACGAGCAATTTCGCGGATGGGTGGCGAGATTTCGGCCCTTCGATGCGTTCGATAGGTAGAGCCTCTTCAGCCAGCGCTCACCATCCGGCTCAACTGAGCCAGTTCGCCTGTCACCCTCCCGCTCCCACGGAGTCACGCCATGCCTACTGCTAGTCAGCCTTTCGACCGTTCGCCGCCGATTCGGCCCCAGCCGTCCCTTATGAACCATAACCCCTTTATTCCGGCATTCCCCCTGCCCGGCCAGTCGGGAGAATTCGGCCCGAAATCACCCATGGAATCAACGATTCTCGAGTTACCCCGGATTTTCCGGGCGGTGTTGAAGTTTTTCTGGCCGGCCCCAGGTCGTGAATGCGACTGTCGAGCGAACCGGCGAGACGAGCCGGAATGCGGTAGGATCAGCAGGTGAACGAACAGTGACGACGTGTCACTCCTCGCTGCCACCAGATCCGGCCACCATGATGTCTACCAACTCGCCAAATGAAACACCTGCCGAGCTGGCGAACGCTGGTGCTGGCCATGTCACCGTCCTTCTCAACGAAGCAGTCGATGCTCTCAACCTGCACCCAGGCGGGACCTACATCGATGCCACGTTTGGCGGTGGCGGGCATGCCCGCCGCATCCTGGAACACCAACCTCCGATTGAACGCCTGATCGCGGTCGATGCGGACCTGGCGGCTCGCGAACGTGCTGCGCGACTTGTTGCAGCCGTGCCGGGCGGTGAGCGCCTCACGCTGGTCCATGCAAACTTCCGCGATCTGAACGGAGTGATCCAGGGGCTGCAGGTCGAGCAGGTGAATGGCATCCTGTTCGATCTTGGCGTCTCGTCGTACCAGTTCGACGAAGGAGAACGTGGTTTTTCCTTCCGGTTCGACGCTCCGCTCGACATGCGATTTGATCAATCTGGCGGCGCGACGGCGGCTGATCTGGTCAACACGCTCGAACAGCGGGAGCTCGCCAACCTCATCTGGACCTATGGCGACGAGCGGCAATCGCGTCCGATCGCTGCCGCCATCGTGCGCGAGCGCGCCTCGCAGCCAATCACCACGACTGGCCAGCTGGCCGCTGTGATCGAGCGCGCGGTGGGTGGTCGGCGCGGAAGACCGATCCACCCTGCCACCCGCACGTTCCAGGCACTCCGCATCGCAGTCAATGGCGAGCTCGACGCGCTCGAATCGGCTTTGGCTGCCGTTCCTGGATTACTTGCACCCGGTGGTCGCCTCGCCGTGATCGCCTTCCACTCCCTTGAGGATCGTATCGTGAAGCGGTTCATTGAGGATCAGGCCCGAACCTGTGTCTGCCCGCCAGACCAACCGGTCTGCACCTGCACTACCATTCCCACGCTGCGGAAGATTGGCAAGCCCATTCGACCCAGCCCCAATGAGACAGACATGAATCCGCGGAGTCGCAGCGCCATCCTGCGCGTGGCCGAGCGACTGGACGCCACTGGTGGAGTGGCAGATGTGCAAGGGATCTCGGCATGAATCGCTATCGGCTGAAGGACGTCCTGGCTGGCACGCGCGGCGAGCTGCGCGGCGACGTCCGCCCCGACCTGGTTTTCCAACGCTACGAGCGTGACGCTCGTCGGATTGAACCCGGCGACCTCTATATAGCCATCAAGGGAGAGGTTCACGACGGCAACGACTTCACCCCGGACGCATTTGCCAATGGTGCGGCCGCGGCGCTCGTTTCTCGTGTGTGGGCCGATGCCAATCCCGACATCGATGGGCCGCTCATCATCGTCGACGACACCATCGTTGCGTTGCAGGACTGGGCCAGATGGCGGCGCGACCGGCTTGACCTGACCGTTGTCGGCGTGACTGGCAGCATCGGCAAGACCAGTTCGAAGGAATCGATCGCGGCTGTCCTCGGTCAGAATTGGAAGACCTACAAAAGCCCCGGCAGCTACAACAATGAGATTGGACTGCCCTACTCGCTGCTGGAAGCACCGGACGACACCCAGATGATGGTGCTCGAGATGGGCGGTGCCTACGCCTTTGGCGAACTTACCCTCCTGGCCGGCATCGCCCAGCCGCAGGTTGGCGTGGTCACCAATGTCCAGGCCGTGCATCTCGAACGGATGGGCACGATCGAGGCGATTGCCGAAACCAAGGCCGAACTGGTCCGCGCATTGCCGGCCGACGGCGTCGCGGTCCTCAACGGCGACGATCCTCGCGTGAGGGCCATGGCTGGCATGACACCGGCCCGGGTCGTCTTCTACGGACTCGGTCCCGACAACGAAATCCGCGCCGAGAACGTTCAAACCGAGGGCCTCCGCGGGATGTCGTTCTGGCTCTCGATCGGCGAGGAGCGCTACTTCGTCAAGGTCCCGTTCTACGGCATGCCGGGCCTGCAGATCTCACTGGTGGCCCTGGCAGTTGGCCACGCTCTTGGTATGCATATCTCCGACATGCTGCAGGGCCTGCAGGATCAGGATGTCCAGGTGCGGCTCGCCACCCTGCCTGGTCCCAACGGATCCGAACTGATCGACGATACCTACAACGCCAGCACGCAGTCGGTGCTGGCTGGCATGGCGTTGCTGGAAGACATTCAGCCCACACGCAAGATTGCCGTCCTGGGCGATATGCGCGAACTGGGCGTGATTACCGAGAGTGAACACCGCGTTATCGGCCGCCGGGCCGGATCGATGCTCGATGTGCTGGTCACCTATGGCGACCTCGCTCGCATCATCGCCGAAGAGGCAGCCACCGGGGCGGCCGTTGCAGGTCACCGCATATCCATCGAATCGTGGTCCGAAGGGCCTGAGTCGAAGCAGCAGGTGGCCGACTATCTGCGGGGCATCCTCAAACCGGGTGATGTGGTGCTGCTCAAGGGGTCTCGTGGGCTCAGGATGGAGGACATTGTCGGATTGCTCCGATCGGATGTTGCCAGCACTGACCAGGCCGGCGAGGTGAAGGAATGACCTTCACTGCTCCCGTGCTGCTGGAGATCATGCCGCACGACCAAAATGAGAACATGGCCGTCTCGCTGGCGTTGGCGGCACTATCGTTCGCGGTCACCATCATCATCGGCCGCCCCATGGTCACCTTCCTGCGCCAGAAGAAGTATGGCAAGAAGGTCCGCGACGAACTCACCCAGCACATGGGGAAAACGGGCACGCCAACGATGGGCGGTCTGATGATCGTCTTCGCGATCATCTTCGTCACCCTGATCTTCAACGTCTCCGGCCGGCTTTCCCTGCTGCTGCCCGTGTTCGTCCTGGCAACCTGTTGCCTGCTGGGCTTCTTCGATGACCGCATGAGCCTGGTCGGCGGCAGCAAGCAGGGCATGTCGGGTCGCCAGAAGATTCTCTGGCTGCTGCTCATCTCCTTCATCGCCGCCATGGTCCTGCATCTTCCCGACCCTTACGGTCTGGGACTGCATTCGATCTATGTGCCCTTCTACGGCCAGCTCGACATGCATTTCTGGTACGTGCCGATTGCGGTGCTTGGCATCGCCGGTATGGCCAACGCGGTGAACTACACCGATGGTGTGGACAGCCTGGCGGCAATGACGACGGCGATTGCCTTCTGCGCCTACGGCATCATTGCTTACCGCCAGGGACAGTTGGGAGTGGTCACCTTCTGCTTCATTGCGGTTGGGGCGCTGGCCGGGTTCCTCTGGTTCAACGCCAATCCGGCCCAGGTGTTCATGGGCGATACCGGATCGCTGCCATTGGGAGCCGCCCTGGCAACGGCCGCCTTCATGACCGGTCAGTGGTTGCTGCTGCCGATTGTGGGCATCGTGTTCGTCGCCGAGCTCTTTTCTTCCACGGCCCAGACGGCATGGTTCAAGTACACCCGCAAAAAGTATGGCGTCGGACGTCGATTGTTCCTGATGGCGCCGCTCCATCACCATTTCGAAGTCAAGGGCTGGCAGGAGAACCAGATCATGATGCGATTTGCCCTGATCGGCATGATGGCAGGACTGCTCGGGGTAGCATTGGCACTGCTCTAGGCAGTCGGAGAGGATGAGATGGCAGCGAATGAGCGGTGGGCGGACAAGCGAGTCACAGTGATGGGTCTCGGAGTCCTGGGCGGTGGCGTCGGCGCCGCTCAGTACCTGGCAACTCATGGCGCCCGCGTCACCGTGACCGACATGCGGGACGAGGTCGCGCTGGCCAGCTCGATCGAGCAACTCGCGGGGTTACCGATCGTCTATCACCTCGGGAAACATGACCTGGCAGACTTCTCCGCCGCCGGAGCAGATGTCGTGGTCCGCAATCCCGGTGTGCCGATGGACTCCCCCTATCTGGCCGCCGCCGTCGAGTCCGGCGTGGATGTCGAGATGGAGATGTCCGTCTTCTTCCGCGACTGTCCGGCGCCAATCATTGGCATCACCGGCACCAAGGGGAAGACCACGGTCTCCGCCCTGATCGGAACCATGCTCCACGCCTGGCGAAGTGACGCATTGCTGGCGGGCAACATGGGTGTTTCTGCCCTGCAGGAACTCGATCGGCTCGACCCGGACACTCCCGTCGCCCTCGAGCTCTCCAGCTTTCAGATCGAGTCACTCAACGACCACCGGCTCACACCTCAGGTCGCGGTGATCACGAATATCTTCCCCGACCATCTCGATCGCTATCGTGACTTCGAGCACTACGCCGCCACGAAGCGAGCGATGACCTGGCCGATGGGTCCGCAGCAGTTCGTGGTCTATTGCGCCGACGATCCCGAGGCATCCCGAATCCGGACCGAGACCATCGCCTGCCAGATTCCCTTCGGCATTGGTCCCAACCGGGGTGAAGGCGCCTGGCTGATTGATGACGAGCTCCGGGTGGACTGGCGCGGGCATCACCTCTCGTTCGATCGTCCCGATATCCTCGCCCTGGCCGGCGAACATGGTGCCCGAAATACCCTGGCGGCGATTGCCGCCTGTGTGGCCTATGGGGTTCCGGAATCCGCGATTCGCACTGGACTCCAGCAGTTCACTGGGGTGGAAAACCGGCTTGAACAGGTGGCCGTCCTGAACGATGTGACCTGGGTCAACGACACGTCTGCCACGGCGCCGGTGGCCGCGGTCGCTGGCATCCGAGTCCTGGCCCCACGCGCAAGGCAACTGCACATCATCGCTGGGGGTGCCGACAAGAAGACCGACCTGAGTCCGTTTGCCGACGAACTGGCCGCGACGAACTCGGTCCTCTACCTCCTGGAAGGGACCGCCACACCTCTCCTTGCCGATCTCTTGCGCCTGCGAGACGTTGCTATTGCTGGCACCTACGGTTCGATGGATGAAGCAGTGCGAGCAGCCGCAGTGGCTTCAGCGGCAGGAGATATCGTCGCCCTCTGTCCCGGTTGCGCCAGCTTCGGCATGTTCCGCAACGAATTCGATCGCGGTGCCCAGTTCCGCGCCGCAGTCACCACCCTGGCTCCCGTCCCCATCAGTCAGAAAGACACCGTGTGAACGAATCAAGGCCCGCCACCGCCGACGTGACTCTGCCTCCCCTCCCCGCCACCATCCATTTCATCGGCATTGGTGGCATCAGCATGAGCGGACTCGCCAAGCTCTTGCACGACGCCGGGTATATCGTGACCGGGTCCGATGCCTCCGAGTCCGTCACTGTGCTGGAACTGCGCGAGCGAGGAATTCCGGTGGTGATCGGCCACGACGATCCAACGCTGGCCAGCCAGGCCAGCGTTGTCGTCAGCACGCTTCGCGCCGAGGTCCACGCCGC
>CAZNQC010000042.1:6595-20517 GCA_964574825.1 uncultured Sphaerobacteraceae bacterium
GAATTCATGGTGGTGGAAGCCGATGAGTTCTCTCGATCTTTCCTGTGGCTGCGGCCGGAAGTCGGCATCGTCACCTCGGTCAGCTTCGACCATCCCGACATCTATGCCGATCAGGCTGACTACGACCAGGCTTTCATGACATTTGCTGAGGGTATCCGTCCTGGTGGCATGCTCGTGACCGCGGCAGACGATCCAGGTTGCCAGCGCTTGCTGGACGTGTTGCAGAACGATCCGCATCGCCAGTTTGGCATTACCACCTTCGGCATTAATGAAGAAGCCGATTGGCGCATCCTCGACGCCGATGACGGGTGGGCGTTTCGCGGGCCGGACGGTCAGGTCTACCCGGCAAACCTCAACGTGCCCGGCTTGCACAACGCCCGCAATGCCATCGCGGCCGTGGCGGCACTCAACGCCGTCGGTTTCACGCCGCGCGAGGCGATTGATGCAATCGAGCCGTTCACTGGAGTTGGCCGCAGGTTCGAGCACAAGGGCACGATGGGCGGCATCGATGTCGTCGATGACTATGCGCACCATCCTGAGGAGATTGCCGCGACGATCTCGGCGGCGCGCCGACGCTTTTCAGGCCGTCGCGTGCTGGCGGTGCACCAGCCCCACACCTACAGTCGCACCAAATCCCTCCTCGATGAGTTTGCGGCCGCACTCAACCTGGCGGATGAAGTGGTTCTCCTCGACATTTACCCGTCGGGCGAAGATGACGATCTGGGCGTCTCGTCGGCCGACATTCTGCGGAAACTGACCGTGCCGTCGCACGCCGCCGCCAACCCGGAGGAAGCGGGCGCCGTCTCCGCCGCCGCCGCCCGGGCCGGTGATGTCATCCTCACCCTGGGAGCCGGAGACATTACCAAGACGGGAGCCGTCATCCTGAGTCGCCTGGCCAGTGTTCAGCCGACGACCTCCGTGGGCCAGAAGGCTCGTCCCACGTCGCGCCGCCCGCTCGATACGTTGGTGATTCCCGGTGCCGAGCATCTGAAGGCAATGCGGAATGCCTCCATGTCGATGTTCACGACCATGCGCCTCGGCGGCTCCGCTGACATCGTTGTCCGCGCACCAACCCCGGAGGACGTAGCGACGGTCGCGGCGTGGGCCAATGCCGAAGGACTGCCAGTCACCGTGATCGGTGGCGGCAGCAACTTGCTGGTCGCTGATGCTGGAATTCGCGGCGTCGTTATCGTCGCCCGGACCCCGGGAGAACGAGCCGAGCACCTGCTGACACATGAAGACCTGGGCGATCGTGTACGCGTCACGGTGGGTGCCCAGGCCCCCCTGTCCTGGGTTGGCCGGTACTGTGCCGAACAGGGCTGGGCTGGAATGGATTGGGGTGTCGGGCTTCCAGGGCAAATCGGTGGGGCGACGGTCAACAACGCCGGTGCTCACGGAACCGAACTGAAGGATCATCTCGTGGCGATCGACCTGCTTGGGGAGGACGGTTCCATTGAGCGTGTGTCGTCAACCTGGCTTGAGGCCAGGTATCGAATGACGAAGATCAAGGCGGCGACGCGGCCACGAGCGTGGACGGTGTTGCGGTCCATCTTCGAGCTGCAGAAGGCAGATCCGGTTGAGCTGGTCGCCCTGGCAGATGATCACGCGGCGTTCCGCAAACGGACCCAGCCGACAGGCGCCTGCTCTGGTTCGACCTTTGCCAACCCGTCCGGTGACTATGCTGGTCGACTTCTGGAATCGCTGGGGATGAAGGGCTTCACCATGGGTGCCATGCAGTTCTCGCCCAAGCATGCAAACTGGGTGATGAACACGGGGGGCGGGACTGCCCACGATGCCTGGGCCCTGATCCAGCATGCCCGCGAAGTGGTTCTGCGAGAGTATGGAATTGAACTCCACCCCGAAGTCGAGCGGGTTGGCGAGTGGTATTGACTTCACGGTCGGTGAGGCCAAAGACCCAGACGATCAGCACCTATGAAGGGAATCAGGACAGATGACGAGCCAGCAGGACGGAGTGCGCAGGATTCGAATCGGCATCATCTTTGGCGGACAGTCCGCCGAACATGACGTCTCACTCCGATCGGCGCTGACGATCATCGATGCGCTGGACTCCAGCCGGTTCGAGGTTGTCCCCATCGGCATCAGCAGGTCAGGGCGCTGGATTTCGGGTGGCGACCCGATGCAGGCGCTGACGGCCGCCTCACCAATGTTCCACCTGGGCGAGGGTGAGGATGCATCGGTAGAGAGTCTTGGCGAGGCCGAAACGCTGGCCCTGATCGATCGGGCGGGCGCCACTGCCACGTCCGGAGTGCCGCTGGGCATCACCGAGTCGGTGGATGTCTTCTTCCCGGCACTGCATGGCCCCATGGGAGAAGACGGCACCCTCCAGGGACTGCTTGAACTGGCGGGTGTTCCCTATGTCGGGTCCGGGGTCCTCGGCTCGGCCGTCGGCATGGACAAGGCGATCACGAAGACGATTCTCGACCAGGTCGGATTGCCCCAGCTGCCGTGGCGTCTGGTGACCCGAAAGGACTGGCGCGACCGCCCGGATGAGACAGCTGCCTGGCTTGAGGAAGCGCTTGGGTTCCCATGCTTCGTGAAACCCGCCAACATGGGGTCCAGCGTTGGCGTCTCCAAGGTCCACCATGCAGGCGAGCTGGCCGATGCCATGAACCTGGCCGCCCAGTTCGACCGCCGGATCGTGGTGGAACAGGGCGTCAACGCTCGAGAAATCGAAATGGCGGTGATGGGCAACGATGAGCCCATCGCCTCGGTTGCTGGAGAGGTCCGTCCAGCAGGTGAGTTCTACGATTACAACGCCAAGTACATTGAGGACACGGCGGAACTCATCATCCCGGCTGACATTGACCCTGACCTGCTGGGATACCTGCAGGCGGCGGCAGTTGATGCGTTCTCGGCGCTCGACCTGGCGGGACTCGCCCGTGTGGATTTCTTCGTCGAACGGGACACCGATCGGGTGTATATCAATGAGGTGAACACCTTGCCGGGATTCACGTCGATCAGCATGTACCCAATGCTCTGGGAAGCAACGGGCGTCCCGATTTCCGAATTGGTGGAGCGACTGGTGCAGTTGGCGCTCGAACGGCATGCCGAGCGGAGCTGACTGATCTACCGGGATGGGCGTCAAGAGCGTATGAACACCTCAATGCTATACTGCCGTGGTATGCAAGGCAGGCGCAAACGGGAGGAGCACGCCCGGGTGCGTCTTGACGTATCCACGAGTCAAACCTGGATACGCTGCCAGTGCACCCATGTGGGGAGCAGGGGGAGAACGGATTCGGCACTGTGCCGGTTCGATCGTGCGTGACGATGGATGGTGTTGGGACGATGCAATCCCGAGGACAGAATCAGGCCCGGGGCCAGCAGCAAGTGCGCGTGCACGGAGCTGCGCCTGGCCAGCCGATACCGGGAGCCGAAGGCGCGAGCCAGGCGAGTGAAGGGCAACCAGTGACGGGATCGCGGTGGAGCAATTACGACTCGTTCGCTCAGGCCTTCGCCCGAATCAAGGTGATCGGCGTGGGTGGAGCCGGTGGCAATGCGATCAACCGCATGGTGCGCTCCGGTGTCGATGGCATCGAGTTCGTGGCGGTCAACACCGACGCCCAGGCCCTGATGACTTCAGAGGCGACGATTGCCATCCGCATCGGCGACAAGCTCACCAAGGGGCTCGGCGCCGGTGGACGTCCCGAGATTGGCGAACGGGCGGCGGAGGAAAGCTCCGAGAGCCTGGCCGAGGTGATGAAAGATTGCGACATGATCTTCATCGCTGCCGGGATGGGGGGTGGCACCGGAACCGGTGCGTCGCCAACCATCGCTCGCCTCGCCAAACAGGCTGGCGCCCTCACCGTGGCGGTCGTTACCAAGCCGTTCGACTTCGAAGGTGGCCGCCGTCGGCGAGCTGCTGAAGAAGGCATCGAACTGCTCAAGGAAACCGTCGACGCCCTGATCACGATTCCGAACGAACGCCTGCTGCACATGGTCGATCCGAAGACCACCGTAACCGAGGCCTTCCAGATTGCGGATGATGTGCTGCGGCAGGGTATTGCCGGAATTTCCGACCTGATCACCAAGCCAGGTGTGATCAACCTCGACTTTGCCGACGTCAAGACGATCATGCAGGATGCCGGTTCGGCACTCATGGCCATCGGCTATGGCGAGGGGTCAGATCGAACCGTCAACGCTGCACGTGAAGCCATCGAAAGCCCACTTCTGGAAATGAACATCCAGGGGGCGAAGGGCGTGCTCTACAACATCAGTGGCGGCACGAACCTGACGCTGTTCGAGACGAGTGAGGCAGCGGCCGTCATTCAGGCGGCGGCCGACGAAGACGCCGAGATCATCTACGGGACGTCGATTGACGAGTCGCTCGGTGATGCCGTGATGATCACGCTGATTGCGACGGGCTTCGACGAGCGAGTTGGCGCCGACGCCTACTCGCTTCAGCCTTCATTCTCGCGCGAGCCCCAGCGAGGTGCACCATCGCGTGCGCCGCGTGATCAACGACAGGCCCCTCAAGCTCCCCAGCAGCCTCCGGTGTACCCGGACGACGAGTGGGAGACCGAGTCGTCCATCGTGCGGTTCCTGCGCGAACGATAGGCCGTCAGAATCGATCGTGTGTATGGATGCCACTCCACTGGGGTGGCATCTGTCATGATGGGGCTCCGGCAACCATTCCGCTCCGTCGCACAGGGAGGTGACGATGCGTTGTCCATACTGTCGAACCGATGATACCCGCGTTGTTGATTCCCGCGAGCAGAGTGGAGGAGACACCATCCGCCGCCGCCGCGAATGTGTCGCCTGCCATCGCCGCTTCACGACCTACGAGCGGGTGGAAGCTGTTTCTCTGGCGGTAGTCAAAAAGGATGGCCGTCGCGAAGAATTCAACCAGGACAAGCTGCGGCAAAAGCTGCGCGTTGCATTGACCAAGCGTCCTGTCAGCGAGGAGCAGATCGACAAGGTGATCGCTCGTGTCGAGGCAGAGTTGCTGGCAAAGAATGTGCGAGAGGTACCCTCGGAGGAAGTGGGGGAAGCAGTGCTTCGGCAGCTACGTGACCTCGACCAGGTTGCCTACATCAGGTTCGCCTCGGTCTATCGACAGTTTGCCGACCTGGACGAACTGCGAAAGGCTGTCGAGACGCTGTCCTGATCGGGATAGCGTTGTCACTTGGCTGTACATGGCTCGGCAACGACCGGAAACAGAATGCCCGATCGCTCGTTTGCGATCGGGCATTCTGGTATCAGATTCGGACTGGCAGCTAGAGCGCGATGACTTCTTCGGCACCGGCGTCGAGGTGCGGATTGAGACGATCGAGCAGCTGCTGCTTCGGCAGGGCTCCGACAATCTTGTCCACCGGCTGGCCGTCCTTGTAGAGGACCATCGTTGGAATGTTGAACACACCAAGTTGACCGGCGTACTGCTGATTCTCGTCAACGTTGACCTTGACGATCTTCAGCCTGGATTCCTGCTCCCCGGCAATCTCTTCCAGGACCGGGCCGACCAGTCGACAAGGGCCACACCACGGTGCCCAGAAGTCGACGAGGACTGGCTTATCCGACGCGATGACTTCGCTCGCATAGGTGGCGTCGGTGATTTCGAGTGGTTTGGCCATGTACATGCCTCCAATGGGGTCTGCGCAACCTAGTTACTTCCCAAAGTATAGCACGGTTGTCAGACAATACTGACGAGCACCCACCCAGGTGTCCGGCCATATCCAGGGTTCGGGTCAGCATAGCATTCGTTGCCACACTTTCGAATGGGCAGGGTCCGAAAGCGATGTGAATAGATGTCATCTCTCCTATCCAGCTGGTTCACATCCGGCACTCAGGAAGAGTTGTAGTTCCACTTCACCGACAGGTGTCGTGTTGGGATAGGCAATCGGATTGCTGGTCAGCACCGGTGTAGACCCGTCGGCGGGTTCGGGCAGGAGTTCCGGGAACTGGTTCTGGATCAGGTCCGCCATGGCCGTCGAGAGTTGAACACCCTGGCCGATGTCCGGTGCCCGCGAGGACACGTTCACAAAGCCGATGCGACACGATTCGCCGTTGACGTATTTTCCGAGCACCCGATCGAGTTCTGCTTCGGCATCGGCCACGGCGTTGGCATCCCCGGCCAATACGCCATTCATGTCAACCTGGATGACTTCGATGACCGGATTTGGGCCAAGGGAATTCAGCTGAACCTGTTGTTGGGCGGCGGCAGCAGTTGATTGGGCGTTGGCCACTTCCTGATTCGCGGCATCGGTCGTGGCCTGGGCGTTAGCAACCTGTTGACCGGTTGCGTCGCTGGTCGCCTGGGCATTCGCCAGATCGGCTTCGGAGGTCGCGAGTGACGATTGGGCGGCGGCGGATGTGGCCTGGGCGTCGGCGCCGGATGCGGCGTTTTCGGTCGCAATCTGAGCGACTGCCGCCTGCTGGGTCGAGGCAGCTTCCAGATCGAGTGCTGCCTGAGTCGCCTGGGCCACATTGGTGGCGAGCTGGTTGTTCAGGTCAGACGCATCCTGTTCGGAACTCGCCTGTTCTGTTCCCATCGCTTCAATCGTGGCCTGGGCGATGGCCGCGTCCTGGGTGGATTGGGCGTCGGCGGTGGCTCGCTCGTCGACTGTCATCGCCTGTCTGGTGGCATTGTCATTGGCGGCCTGGGTCGCGGCCAGGAACAGTTCCTCGGCTGCTTCCTGGGTTTGCTGCGCCGAGACGGCCGATTCGTCGATTTGCCCCTGAAGGGCTTCGACGGTCTGCTCGTTCGACTGCTGTTGCATGGCCAATTGGAACTCGGCGGTGGCAAGTTCGTTCGGGGTGGCCGTTGGAGTTGGCGTCGGGGGGGCTTGACCCACGGTGTTGGCGACAGCGAACAGCATGGCCAGCCCCAGGAGGAGGTCGGCGAAGAGCCAACCACCGAGGACAAACATGTCTCGTCTGGTGCGTTTCTTGCGCTTGTAGGGTTGCATCATCACCCTTCGGGGTCGACGTGCCCGGCAAGGTCGTTGCCGGGCACATCATCCAGATCGAACGAGCCGATCATCGAGTCCATGGTGTCTGGCGAATGGGTGAACCCGAGGGGCTCGTACCATCCTGCTGGCCAAGTTCAGCCCGCAGAGCGGCACCAAACGCCTGCTGGAGGTTTTCGACCGTCGGCGTGGACTGCATCACCCGGTTCATGGTCGTTGCGAGATTGTCCAGTCGCTGAACCAGGTGTTGCAGGTCCTGGGTGGCCTCGCGTTGGCGTTGCACGGTGGACATGCCAACAGACCCCAGCTCACGGGCGACGGAACTGACATCCCGGGCGATCTCGGATTGCTGGGCCAGCAGCGAGGCGAGTGCGTTGGCATGCTCACCAGTCTGCGCGCTCAGGTGTTCCAGTTCACCGCGAATGCGGCCAAACCCGGAACCAATCTCGGCGAGCGCTCTGGTCGACGATTCGGTGGTGTTCGAGTTGGCGACCAGCGCTTCCGAGAGGCGCCCGGTAGCCTCGAAGTCACCGGCCACGAGACGATCGATTCGTTCCTGGCTGTCGGCAATCTGCTGGGCGATCTCGGCGAGACCACGAACAGCCTCGCCCGCGATGCGACCGGCCTGGGCCGACTGGTCAGCGCCGGTGAGGGCCTTGTCAGCAGTTTCGGCCAGGTTGCGAGCTGCCTGCGAAAGCTGCCGGTTGACCGCCTGGTCGCTCTGGATGGCTGACGAGGTCATGCGTTCCAGACTGGAAACCGCGGTGAGCAGCGAACGCTGCTGGTCGCCCGAGGAGGCGACATCGCTGGCCAGGTCTTGCAGGGCGGTCTCCAGACTGCTTGATACCTGGCGCAAGTCAACGAGCAGGCGATGCATCTCTTCGGCGCCAGCGCGCATGCCAGTGGCGAACTTGCCAAAGTCGGCGAATTCGCGTTCCCGGCGCCCAGCCAGATGTTCGAGACGATCGTGTTCCACCTGGAGCTGCGTGAGGAGTTCCTGACTGCCACGATCGAACCGGTCAGCCATGCGCTCGACGCTGTCGGCGATCTGGGCCGGCCGGTTCGCGCGGTCGGCGGCGAGGAGTACGCCGGCTTCGGCCATCACGTTGTCGAATTCGGTCTGGAAGTTCGCGGCCGTGTCGGAAATGATGTCTTCCTGCTCTTCGCGGCGGCCGTGAGTGTAGAAGGTCAGAATGATCATGGCGGCGATGACCACCGCATCGATGATGGCGACGGTCGAGAATGTAGGGGAGAACCAACTGGCTTCGCCACCGAAGCCACGCTGCCAGAGGAGCAGGAATGGTGTTCCCTGTTCCTCTGGATTCTGCTCGAGGAAGCGATCGTAGGCCCGAGCGGCCTCGGCCAGTGCGGCCCAGGTCAGCAGGATTGGAACGAGGACCAGAACGTTGCGAACCTTGTCGGCGACTTCGATCCGCCTCGGCGCATACCCGCCTTCGGCCTCGACGGCGTACATGTGGGACAGGCGGTCGGTGTTGAATGCCCGGCGCAGGTCGACATCGGACCAGCGAGCACGACCAGTGTCCGAGTCGAGCGCATTGCCCAGATCGCGGAGTCGGTCCGATGCCCGGTCATCGATCGGGGAGAGGGATTCGGCAATTCCCCGGATTTCGGCTGCGACCGTCGAAGGGTTGGTCCAGATACTGCCGTAGGTAGACCCGGCATCGTTCCAGTCTGTGGCACCGTTGGCGGTGCGCGGTGATGTTACGGTGACTTCCGTATCTCTGGGATCAGAAGTATTTCGTCGGCGCAAGGCCCTTCCCTTTCGGCTGGAACTGACCCACGTCGTACCCGATTCGACAAGTTTGTCTACAATCGGTCGCACTGGTGGTGGGAACCACGCCGGCACGTTGGCCAGCCAGTCCAGGTTGGCAGCGAGAGGATCGAATGCAATGAGCAGGCTCGCTGACCTTCAGAACGCATTGGAGCAGCCCCGGGTTTCTGCGCTCGAGGCACTTGGTGTTGCCCCCGTGCTTGACAATGCGGGTCGCGCACGGATTGTTGCGGGGAGCAACGCATTGGTCGCCCAGCTGCGCCAGGGCAATGGGCGGCAGGTTGCACTTCGTATCGTAGCATCCGGCCCGGATGCTGGCGACTGGAGTGTACGTTACAGCGCCCTCTCGGCGATGCAGGCCGTGGAAGGGATCAAGCGTCTCCCGCGTGACATTCGGAGATTGCCGATCAACTCGGGCCCGGTGCGGGAGCTTCTGCCCGGAGCCCGCGCTGCCCAGATGATGGAGTGGATTGGTGGTCCAACGCTCCTGGCTGCCATCGAGCGGGCTGCCAATTCCGGCAATGCAGAGGTTATTCGCGCTCTCGCGACCGGCCTGGTGCAAATGTGGAACGACCTGCAGCCGTTGTCGTTCGTGCATGGGGACCTGACGGCCCAGAACGTGATGGTGAGACAGGACGGTCAACTGGTCATTGTCGATCTCGACAGTGCCAGCTGGGAGGGGGCGCCATTTGGTCCCGGACCAGGCGGACGCGCTGGGTATATCGTCGATCAGTTCCAGGCCGATGCCACCCAGCGTGATGCGTTTGCGATGCTGGTCATGCAGGCCTCGCTCCGGGCGATTGCCGACAACCCCGGGCTTCGGGCCAGATTCGGTGATGCTGCATCGCGGCCGGATGGAACCCTCCTCTTCAGTGCCTTCGACCTTGGCGATCTGGATCGCTCGCTGGCGATGGCCGAGGCTCGCCACCATGCCCGGCAGGACACGGCCCAATTGCTGGATGGACTCGAAGCGGCGGTTGGTGGGGGCCGAACCGAACTGATCGATGCGCTGGAACTGATTCCATCCCTGCAAGTACCTGCCAGCCTGACCGAACGGCGGGGTTTTGCCACGTGGCGGACGCCAGAGCCATCCTGGGGATCTCATCGTCCACCTGACGAGCATCCTACGTGGTCCGCGCCGCCCGTGCACCATGCGCCTGCCGGGGATCTGGACGAAGAGGCCCCTGCCTGGACCCAGTCCTGGCGCCCGGTCGAGCCCGAGTCGGTGCCAGACGCTGTTGCTCCTGCATTGTCAGACTTGCGGGCTGCCCTGGAGGAAGCAAACGAGTCCGAGGTGATTCGGCTGTGGGCGCTGCTGGCGGATGATGTCCGGGCGCCGCTGCTTGCCGCTGAGGTTGAGGACGTGGTGGCCGCTGGCTACGAACGTCGATTGCAGGCCGAGGCCACCGCTGGACGCGATCCGGGTGTGGTGACGATTGCCGATGAGTGGGAACAGCGGCAGATTCCATTGAGCCCGGAGGCTCGCGAGTTGGCACGGCGGGCGCAGGAACGATTGGAAGTTCGGTCCGAGCTCGATGCCGCGCTGGCCTCTGATGACGACGATGCCCTGGCCGAACTGGCGATTTCCGGGCGGCTGGTAGTGCTGGGTGATACCGACCGGGGATCGTTGCGGAAGGTGCTTCAGGCGTTGGAGCGGCCAACGATTCTGCGTGCGTTCGAGAGTGACGACGATTACCTGATCATCGAGACCTGGGACCCGGATCTGTTCGACCAGGCTGATGCCAGATTCCTGGACCTGCACGATCGCGTGCAGTTGGCCGAGGAGCGGGTGGCCTGGCTGGCCGAGGCACGGTCAGCCCTCAAGCGGCGAAATCCGGACCGCATGATGGACCTGCTGCTGGATCCGCCGTATGGGGCAATCGATCGTCTCAGCGCCGGTGAGCGGCGGCGAATGCTGAAATCGATCGAGAGTCGGAAGGCTCTCGATGCCTTGCAGGTGGCCGTGGCCAGTGATGATGATGCGACCGTGATCTCCGCCCTCAATGCCGTGGAGCGGATCGGTGCCCGGATTCCGGAACGGGCCACCTGGCAGAAGATCCAGCGGGTGGTGGAGCGGATCTCGCTGGTGGAGGATGTGGTGGCCGCGGCCGAAGCTCAGCCGTCGGATCACGTTCAACTGGCGCATCTGCTGCCGACGGTGCGCGCCCTCGGTCTGGAGACCGATCCTCGACTGGGAGGCCCGGAACGCATGGCCGAGCTGGAAGCGCAGGTGGTGCGGTTTGCCCACCTGCGACGAATCCGGGCGGCGATTACCCGGGACAACGACATTGCGATTCTGGCAGCTGTGGACCCGGACCCGCACAATGCGACGGCATTGCTCACCGACGATGAGCGGGCCCGAGTGGAGACGGCCCGGAAGAATCGGCGGCGGCCACGATAGGAGCGTCGCCGCCGATTTGGTGAATGCCGCCTCGTCCTACTGCGGAAGGGGCTCTGGTTGCTCCCAGGTGCCGGACTCGGCGCTGCGCATGACGGCTTCGAGCACGGCCTGGTTCTTGTAGCCGTCCTCGAACGACGGATATGGATTCACGCCGGTGCGGATGCCGTCCAGCAAGTCCTTGATCACGTGGACGTGGGTGTGTTCCCAGCCAATGATGTGACCGGCGGGCCACCAGGCGGCGGTATAGGGATCGGCGCCCGACGTGACGTTGACCGTGCGGAAGCCCTGCACGCCGTCTTCATCGTCGCGGAAGAAGACCTGGAGTTCATTCAGCCGCTCGAGGTCGAAGACGACGCTGCCGAGTGAACCGTTGATCTCGAAGCTGTTGTAGTTCTGGCGACCGGTGGCCATGCGAGTGGCTTCGAACGTGCCGGTTGCGCCATTGTCGAACTTCGCCAGGAAGGTTGTTGAATCGTCGACGGTGACGTCGCCCATCTCGGAGCCGGCTTCCCAGCTCAGGCCTGAGCCACCGGAGTTCTGGACTTCGACCGGGCGCTGCTTGACGAAGGTGTCCAGCGTGCCGACGACATCAGTCACGTTGCCGACCAGGTACTGAGACAGGTCGAGGATGTGGGCGCCGATATCGCCCAGGGCACCCGATCCGGCCGTTTCCTTCTTCATGCGCCAGGTGAGGGGGGCGGTCTCGTTGACGAGCCAGCCTTGCAGGTAGACCGCCCGCCAGTGGCGAATCGTGCCCAGCTTGCCGGAATCGATCAACTGCTTGACCAGGGCGACGGCGGGAACCCGACGGTAGTTGAAGTTGACCATATTGATGGTGCCGGCCTTGCGGGCGGCCAGCAACATATCGCGGGCTTCGTCGAGGGAATTGGCCAGCGGCTTTTCGCAGAGCACGTGCTTGCCAGCTTCGAGCGCGGCGATCACGACATCATGGTGGGTGTAGCCCGGCGTGGAGACATCCACCAAGCCAATGTCGTCACGCTGGACGAGCGTGTGATAGTCGGTTTCGTAGCTTTGCCAGCCCAGTTGTTCGGCGGCACGCTTCGTGGCAGCCTCATCGCGGCCACAAATGGCACGCATCACGGGAACAGGATCGACATCGAAGAAGCGAGCGACCTGGCGATAGGCGTTCGAATGGGCGCGGCCCATGAACTTGTACCCAACCAGACCAACACCAATCTCATTCATGGAACTCATCCTTCCTGGGCACCAACGGCCCTGAGCTTTTTCCTTGTGACCAAGAGTGACCGGCAACAGGGCCGGCGGACAATCGCCGCTGGCTGAATGCGACATTCCGGCCCTCATCGCGGCAGGTCCACCCCTGCCCGAGCATGCCGACATGCGCCCATTGGCCGAGGCCCTAAACCCACCAGGCGTCGCCCGGTGTTTCGCGGATCACGACATCCTGCAGGAACTCGACGGCCTTGGTGAAGCCTTCGTTGATGCTCATCAAGGAGTCTTCGTGCTCGATGGAGAGGACACCGTCGTAGCCGGCCAGCCGCAGTTCGGAGACGAACGACCGCCACCATTCCTGGCCGTGCCCGTAGCCAACGGTGCGGAAGATCCACGACCGGTTGACCTCGTCGGTGTACTGCTTGGTATCGAGGACACCGTTGCGCTTGATGTTCGGCTGGTCGAGCCAGGTGTCCTTCATGTGGACGTGATAGATGGCGTCACCAAGTTCGCGGGCGCAGACCAGGGGGTCCATGCCTTGCCAGAAGAGGTGAGACGGATCGAAGTTGACGCCGAGGGCCTCGCCACCGATGTCGCGCAGCCGCCAGAAGGATTCGGTGTGGTAGCCGAGGAATCCGGGGTGCAGTTCGATGGCGACTCGGACATTGTGATCGGCGGCGAAGGCGGCGGCATCCTTCCAGTACGGAGTGGCGACCTCGTTCCACTGCCATTCCAGCAGATCGGCGTAGTCGGTGGGCCAGGGGCAGGTGACCCAGTTCGGGTATCTCGCCGTTTCGGAATCGCCCGGGCAACCCGAGAAGGTGATCACGTTCTGCACACCCAACTGGGAGGCGAGTTTGACGGTTTTGCGATAGGCATCGTCGTCCTGGCGGGCAAGTTCCTTGTTGGGATGGAGCGGGTTGCCGTGGCAGGAGAGGGCGCTGATTTCGAGCCCACGGCTGGTGATCAGGTTGAGGTAGTCCTTTTGAGCGGATGCGTTGTCGACCAGGGCGTCCAGGTCGCAGTGGGCGTTGCCAGGGGCGCCGCCGGTGCCGATTTCGACCGCCTCGACTCCGGCCGCAGCGATATAGTCGAGCGCTTCCTCGAACGGGCGCTGGGCGAACAGCACGGTAAAGACACCAATTTTCATGCTGAATCCTTTCATTCCTGCGGCAACCGAATGTGCTGGCATCATAGCCGCCGGGCAAGCACCGGGCAACGGAGTCCCGGCATGGTCCGCAAGTTCCCTCAACCTGTCATCGCTTCCTCGCGCAAGAATTGCTGCAGGTCCGCGGCAGGTGGTCGGCGCCGATCGAGTCCTTCGAACCCTCGGTGTCGCGCGGGATGGAGTCTCACGGTGTTCGGCGTCTGCCATCACGATCACTGCCCACCGGCTGGACTGCGCGTTTTCGCACCGCGGTAATTCCTTAATTCGGTAATTCCTGGTTTCGTTGATTCCATGGGCTGTTTGGGCCGTATTTTGCGTGGAATTACCGCGATTTACCGCGGAGGTGAGGACGGAGAAAATAGGAAATAGGAAGTAGAAAATAGCAGAGCCGAGCAGACCGATCCTTCGCTTTGCACAGGACAGGTTCCGTCTGGTCCTACTTATCGT
>CAZNQC010000043.1:0-20280 GCA_964574825.1 uncultured Sphaerobacteraceae bacterium
GCCAGAATCAGTGCCTCCGGCAACTCGAACAGCACCCGGTCGAGCGACCCGTGCAAGCTTGCAAATCCGGCTGCCAGCGTATTGCGCGCCAGCACCAGCGCCGTCACCGGACCCGTCCCGCCGGGCACTGGCGTGATCGCACCTGCCACACCCAGCATCGACTCGTAGTCCGCATCCCCCACAATCTTGCCGTCCTCCGACACATTCACCCCGAAGTCCAGCACCACGGTCCCCGGTGAAACCATGTCCACCGTCACCAGCCCGGCACTGCCAGCCGCGATGCAGACGACATCGGATCGACGCACGATGTCGCCGAGATCTCGCGTCCGCCGGTGGCAGAGCGTGACCGTCGCGTCACGCTGGGTGAGCAGTGTCGCCAGCGGACGTCCCACCACGTTGCTCCGGCCGATCACGGCCACATCCGTACCTGCAAGCTCAACACCATAGAAGTCGAGCAACTCGAGCCCACCCGCTGGTGTCGATGGTCGGAGCGAGGGGAGCCCAAGGTGGAGGCGCCCGGCATTCGTCGGCGTGATGCCATCGACATCCTTGAGCGGCGACAGGTGCTCCAGCACGAGATGGCTGTCGAGGTGACTGGGGAGAGGCATCAACACCAGGATGCCGGTGATGGCCGGGTCGTCGTTGAGACCCCGCAATACCTCCCGTAGCTCGCCCGAGGTTGTTGTTGACGGCAACTCGACGTGGCGGTGCTCGATTTCAACCTTGCGGAAGGTGCGATCGATCGAACCGCGGTAGGCGAGGGCGGCAGCACTGTCGCCAACAAGAAGGCTTGCCAGCACGGGAGCACTCCCGCCCATGTCCTTCAGCAGCTCTTTGGCGGCACCGATTTCGGCCCGCAGGCGTCGTGCGAGGGCCGCTCCCTTCAACACCCTGGTTTCTATTGACTCGTCGATCGCTGTTGTCGTCACGTTATTCACCTTGTGGTGCGGCTGTGTGGGGCGCCTCTCAATCGGCCGAGGATGGCCGCCAGGCACCAGAAGTATACGTTCGATGGTTCCGGGTTAGGCACATATCCACCACGAAACAGGGCCAACGACAGGACTCTGCCAGTAAACGCCAGTGATCCAGGTGTAATGCGCACCACTGTCGTTTCGTGTATCGGCAATAGCTCCGAGTGTGGATTGTCCGGACAAAGTGTTGACACGCTGGCAATTCGCGTCTAGACTCTCAATATCAAGTCACGGTTCGTGACAGAATGGCAATTGGGCCAAACGCAACGTAGTTGCTTGAAATCCGGGGGCGGGGATGTTTGAACGGGCTGATGCGGGTTTTGGAATCACTCTCAAGCGCTACCGTGAAGTGCGCCGCGTGTCGCAGAGCAAGCTCGCCCAGCGTGCCGGCTTCGACCACTCGTATGTGAGCCGGCTGGAAAGTGGCGCGCGCACTCCCACTCGTGACGCGGTCGAGCAGCTCGCGCAGGCCCTCGAGGCGGATCAGGTCGGCCGGGATGAGTTGCTGGCCGCGGCTGGCTTCCTGCCAGGTGAAGTCGCCAGCCTGTTGTCAGGCGAGCCGGAGATCACGGAGGTGCTTGGCCTCCTGCAGAATCACCAGGTTCCCGAGGCCTATCGCGACTCCATGCGCCAGGTTCTGCGGCTCCTGGCCGAGCAGGCTCGCCACGTCATGCACGGTGAACCTGCCGCCGCTCCAACGGTTGTTGCGGCCTGACGTTCGCTCCGGCGTTGGCGCCATCCCGCCCGGCCCAACGTCACGACCACATGCACCAGGCACGGAGCAGGGGAGCCAGATTGGCACCTGCTCCGTTGCTGTCTGCCGGCGCGGTATGCTGGTGTACGAACACCCTCGGTGATCTGCAAATCAGATCCAATGACACACGAGCATTCTGGAAAGCTGATGTCGAATGAATGAGTTCGCCCACCTGCATCTCCACACCGAGTTTTCGCTCCTCGATGGTATGGGGCGCATCGATCAGTATGTGAACCGGGCCCAGGAGCTGGGGATGACTCACATGGCAGTGACCGACCATGGCGTGATGTACGCCGCCATGGACTGGTACAACGCCGGAGTCAAGGCGGGCATTCATCCCATCATCGGCATGGAGGCGTATCTCGCCGAAGGGCCAATCGCCAAGCGCGAACGAAAGTCCTATCACCTCCTGCTGCTGGCCGAAAACGATCAGGGCTACCGGAATCTGCTCAAACTGGCCAGCATCGCCGCGCTCGAAGGGTTCTACTACCGGCCGCGAATCGATATGGAACTTCTTCAGCAATATGGGGAAGGCATCATTGCGACGTCGGCCTGTCTCGGTGGTCCGGTGGCGAACAACTTCCTGCACGGCAACCCCGACCTTGCTCGCAAGTACGCCGGGCAGCTGGCCGAGATCTTCGGTCCCGAGCGCTTTTTCATTGAGATTCAGGATCATGGCCTCAAGGAGCAGATCCAGGTCAACAAGGACCTGATTCCCCTTGCGAAATCCCTCAATCTGCCGCTCGTCGCCACCAACGACGTCCACTATTGCGGCGAGCACGACTCCCCAGCCCAGGACGTGCTGGTGTGCGTGCAGACCAACACGACCATCCACGACCCCAAGCGTCTCAAGTCAGACACCAATCAGCTCTATCTCAAGAGCCCCCGCGAGATGGCGCTCCTCTTCGGCGAGCAGCCCGAGTCGTTGACCAACACCATGCGCATCGCGGAGATGTGCAACGTCGATCTCAGCTTCAAGGGCTACCAACTACCCGATTTCGACGTTCCCGAAGGTTTCACCCAAAGCACCTACTTGCGCCATCTCTGTGAAAAGGGAGCGATGGAGCGATACGGTACCCTGGACGGCGCCGTTGGTGAGCGCCTCAACTACGAGCTCGGCGTGATCGAGTCGATGGGGTTCACCAGTTACTTCCTCATTGTTTGGGACTTCATCAACTTTGCGAAGGAAAGCGGCATCTTTGTCGGACCGGGACGTGGTTCTTCGGCCGGTTCGATCATCTGCTATAGCCTCAACATCACCGGCCTCGATCCCCTTGAGCACCGGTTGATTTTCGAGCGGTTCCTGAACCCGTCACGTATCTCCATGCCCGATATCGATATCGACTTCGCCGACGACCGCCGCCACGAAGTGATCGAGTATGTCGTCCGCAAGTACGGTGATAACCGGGTAGCCCAGATCATCACCTTCGGGACACTCAAGGCCAAGGCTGCCGTCCGCGATGTCGGACGGGCGATGGGGCTCTCGTTCGCGGATACCGACCGCGTGGCGAAGCTCATCCCGACCGATCCCAAGATGACGATCGATCTCGCCCTGGAAACCGTGCCCGAACTCAACAAGCTGCTCGACCAGGAGCAACCGCTTCGGGAGCTCGTCGACTTCGCTCGGAAAGTCGAGGGCCTGGCGCGACACTCGTCAACGCACGCGGCGGGCGTCGTCATTTCCCGCGATCCGTTGATGGAGCATGTGCCGCTCCAACGCGCCGGCGGCAAGAGCGAGGGCGAAGTCACCACCCAGTACCCGATGGCCCAGTTGGAGGGCATCGGCCTGCTGAAGATGGACTTCCTCGGTCTGAAGACCCTCACCGTGATGCGGAAGGCACTCGATCTCATCAATACGGCTGGACACAACATATCCCTGCAGGACATACCGTTGGATGACCCGGACGCCATGGCTGGTCTGCAGCGCGGCGAGACTGCTGGCGTCTTCCAATTGGAAGGCGGGATGACGACTCGCATGACCGTGGACGTCGCGCCAACGTCGTTCGACGATATCGTGGCCCTCTCGGCCCTGATCCGGCCGGGACCGATGCAGATGGCCCCGGACTATATCGCCCGGAAACACGGCCGCGCCTCGCTCGAATACATGCACCCCCTGATGGAACCCATCCTGAAGGAGACTCAGGGTGTGCCGCTCTACCAGGAGCAGGTGATGCAGATCGCCAACTCCCTGGCAGGCTTCTCGATGGCCGAATCGGATGGCCTCCGCAAGGCCATGGGCAAGAAACTGCCCGCCGAGATGGCCAAGTACAAGGACCGCTTCGTCGAGGGCTGTGCCGCCAACAACATTGAGCGCAAGCTCGCCGTCGACATCTACGAGATGATCGAGCGGTTTGCTGGCTATGGCTTCCCGAAGGCCCACAGTGCGGCCTACGGGGTGATCACGGCCCAAACGGCCTATCTCAAGGCAAAGTTCCCGGTCCAGTTCATGGCCGCCTTGATGTCCACGGAAATCGGTCTCACCGACAAAACCGTTTTCAACGTGACCGAGTGCCGCCGCGCCGGTATTCCGTTGCTCCCGCCGTGCATCAATCGGAGCGGGGCTGAGTTCACGGTTGAGGACGTCGATGGCAAGCTCGGGATTCGCTTTGGTCTCTGTGCCGTCAAGAATGTCGGCGTTGGTGCGGTCGAAAGCATCATCGCGAAGCGCGCCGAGTCGGGCGATGCGTCCTTCTCCAGCTTGCAGGACTTCTGCGATGAGGTCGACTGGTCTGCCGTCAACAAGCGGGCGATCGAGAGTCTGGTCAAGGCCGGTGCCCTCGATATGTTCGGTGAACGGGCTGCGGTCATCGCCTCGATCGACTCGTTGATTGCTGCCGCCCAGCAGCGCCAGAAGGCTTCTGCACGTGGCCAGATGGATCTGTTTGGCGCACTGACGGTTGAGACATCTGCCACAGGTTCAGCCTCGTTGGCCAATGTTCCGCCTGCTGAACCCAAGGAACTGCTCGCCTGGGAAAAGGAATATCTCGGTCTCTACCTGACTTCCCATCCATTGATGGAACTCACTGGCCAGGGAGCGCCGGATGGCTATACCCAGGTCGCGGAGATCGAAGGTCGTGGTCCTGGTTCCAAGGTGCGTCTGCTCGGCATGATATCAACCGTCCGCCGCATCACGACGAAGGCCAATCGGACGATGGCCGTGATGGAAGTCGAGGATCTCACTGGCACGATCGAGGTGGTTGCCTTTCCTGATGCGTACGAGCAGCACAGCGAGCATGTCCAGGAAGACGCGATTCTCGATCTCTCGGCCAAGGTGGACGAGCGTGGCGAGAAATTGCAGCTCATCCTCGATAGCCTGACTCCCGAGTTACCTGCCGTGCAGGCTCCCGCCGCCCCCCAACCAACCGTCTCCATCCGCCTGCGATCATCCAATGATCTCTGGCAGGACATCCGGCTCATGCAATCGATTGACGACGTGTTGCGCCGGAACGATGGGTATCTTCCTGTGCAGGTTGAGCTGGCAATTGGCGACGAACGCCATGTGTTTGCCAGTCGTACGCGCAAGGTGGAGTGGGGGCCCGGTCTGCAGGATGAGCTCGCACAGGTGATTGGCGAGGCTGGCGGCTGCGAGCTGGTGGAACCGGAACGACCAGAAGAGACATCCGACGATGGATTGCTCGCCGTAGCCTGACGACGCACTCGGAGGCAGGCAACATATCCCATTGAGGTATTGAACAACCAGGGAATTTCTCAAATTGGGCTATGAGTTCGGCCCTGTCCTGACAGCGATGGCTCAGACCGGTTCCGAGTGAACACGTGGGGCCAGCGTTCGTTCGCCCGGACATCAGCGTGCCAGTTGCGGAACCCTGCAGTAACGCGCGCAATTGTCGGCACATACCGAATCTGCCTTGACGCAGTACGGGGGACCTAAGCGGCCGCCATCCTCTATCCATTTCAGTGCGAATCGGCCGCTGTATGGTCCTCCCGGTCAACCCGCGTGACGTCTCAACCCCTTTGCGGACCGCCCTAATCTTCGAGCTGCCGCCGGATCGCGCGGATGGCCGGACCCGGATCCTCTCCCGTCAGGAACAACACCACATCTTCCGGATGGGCCGATTTGAGCGCACGATTGATTGCTCGCCGTTCGGTTGGCAAATACGCAAAGAGCGGCGGGAACTCGTTCGCCACAATGCCCTTGCGAAATGCCTCAACTCGCCCTGGCGACGGATTCGAGTGCAGAATTACCGCGCCCGGGTGGCGACCGAGAATGCGTCCCACTTCTCCAATCGCCGATGACTGGAATCCGTCCAGATTTCCGATCACGGTGATTTGACGCCGCTGGTGCCCCGGGTTGATTGTCCGCACCAGTTGCTTCAGATGAGCAGGCGTGGAAACTCGATCGATGACCACTTTGAAGCCGTTCAACGCGTAGGTGTTGAATGAACCAGGGAGCGCATCATCATCGATCTGGAACGTGCGCAATGTGTCCGCGATCGTTTCCTGATCGATCCCGATCGCCATCGCCAGGCTTATCGCCGTCATCGCCGAAGACGTCAGGAACGGCGATCCGCCGTAGAGGGCGAATGGGATGCTTGCCGCCGCGTGCAGTTCACGCGATTTCGACACGACCCCTTCCACCACGGCCCCATTGTCCATCCAGATCCCGGAGCCGCCGTCCAGGAGGTGACGCCGGAGTCCCGGCGTATCCGGCGACAGCGAGGTGACGATCGTGTCACATGGGGAGTCTGCCGCTGCGTCGATCAGTGGAAACTCGTCACCACTAACGGTCAGGAGTCCCTCCGGATGAACCGCGGCCATCGCTCGCATCGTCCCCCGAATGGCAGCTTCATGGGAGTCCAGCAACGGACTGTCATGCGAGCTGAAAAGATTGGTGATCGCCACGATCGGATACGACGACTGAGGCAGGCCGACGGTATTGATGAGGGACCAGTGAAGCTCCTGGATCGCAACATCGATCGATGACTCCGCCAGGCGGTTGAGCGCCAGGGACCAACCGCCGATCTCGCCGCGTTGCCTGCGATTGCGAATCTCTACGCCAAGATCGGTCCAGGTTGCGGTGCGCAGTCCAGCCCGTTGCAGCATCGCGTCCAGCAACCGGATGACGGTGCTCTTGCCGCGATCTCCGGCAACGCTGATGACTGGCAGCAACCCCAACCCGAACGCATGCTTTTGCCATGCCCGGAAGTTCGGTGCGGTCCAGCTTGGTTGTGTCCCAATCGTCTGGCTGAACTGAATGGTCATCGCGACAGGCTCATCATGGCGTGCAAAGTCCCAGGGCAGATTCGAGGTCCGGCAACAGTCGACGCAGGGCATTCCCACGGTGGCTAACCCGGCCCTTCTGGTCCGGTGTTAACTCAGCCATCGACAGGCCATTCGGCAGCATGAAGATTGAATCGTACCCGAATCCGTTCGAGCCGCGCTCGTCAAATCCGATCGAACCTTCGCAGGTGCCCTCGACCACGTGCATCGATCCGGTCCGATCGATCAACACAATTGCGGCCACAAATCGTGCGGTTCGCCCCGCCGGTTCAACCCCCTCCAACTGTTGCAGCACAAGCTTCCGGTTGGCGGCATCATCGCCTGGCTCTCCGGCATACCTCGCCGAATACACACCTGGTCGTCCGTCCAGGGCGTCGACGATCAGACCCGAGTCATCTGCCAGTGTCACCTCTCTCGTGCGTTCATGGAGGTACCGCGCCTTCAACGCAGCATTTCCATCAAAGGTGGTTTCGGTCTCGGCGGGCGAGTCCAGGCCAAGATCCGCCATCGTGATGATGTCTGCCCGATCTCCCAGCATGTCCCGGAACTCCCGGACCTTTCCTGCGTTGTTGGAGGCGATGATCAATCGTGGTCGAGCGGTCATGATGGTGTCGTGCTCCAGAACAGTCGGTCGGCATTGGCCGACGTGCGTGAGGCAATCGTGGCAACGTCACTGCCAAAAAGATCAGCCAGCGTGCGAGCGATAAACGGAATGGAGGCCGGAGTGTTGCGGCGGTGCTTGAATCCGTTGGGCACGAGGTAGGGGGAATCGGTCTCAAGCACGATCCGGTCCAACCCGATCCAGGCGATTTGTTCCCGCAGTTCTGCGGACTTCTTCCTCGTCGCCAAACCGCCGACCCCAATCCAGGCATCGTGATCGCGGATCCAGCTCGATAGTCTTTGGCTGCCATCGAAACTGTGGAAGAGCAGGGTCGGCAGTACTTCCTCGGTATCGAGCGTCTCGATCACCAGGTCTTCGGCATCGCGCATGTGAATGGCTACCGGCAGGTTGTACTCGCCGGCGATCGCTAATTGACGAATGAACGCCTCGATCTGCTCGTCAGCATTGGTCTCGCCCCGGTAGAAATCCAGTCCGATTTCCCCGATTGCCACCGCATTGCCGTCCCCGATCAGGCGTCGCAATTCCTGCTCGACACCAGGATTCCACGCTGAGGCATGGCCGGGATGAACCCCCAGCATGTAGGACATGCCCGGGTAGGTGGCGGCCAGGTCAATCGACGCCTGCCAGCGATCCGGCGCATACCCAACATTGATCCAGCGGGAAACGCCTGCCTCTGTGGCCTGTTCGATGACCTCGTTCAGGTCATGAGCGAAATCGTCGCCGTCGAGATGACAGTGGGTATCGACGAATGATGGGCGAGACGGCGACGACGTTGACATGGAGCTCCTATTTCACGGTGACACTCTTTGCCAGGTTGCGCGGGTAGTCAGGATCCAGCTTGCGTCGAATCGCCAGCTCTAGCGCGAGCGCCTGCGCGACATAAATCTCGGCAATGGCCAGTTCAGGACCATCCAGTTGCGGGTCGAACGACAGGTCAGTCACCCCATCGAAGCCGGGCCCGACCCCGATAGTGTACCCACCACGGCTGCGCACTTCCTGCGCCGCCGACGCCGTATCACGCGCGTGATGGCTATCTGTCGTGAACAGCAGGCAGGGGCTCCCGGGTTCGATCAGCGCAATCGCGCCATGCTTCAGCTCCCCGGCAGCAAATGATTCGGCGTGGATGTAGCTTGCTTCCTTGATCTTCAGCGCCGCTTCCTGGGCAATGGCCACGCCGTCTCCCCGTCCGATGACGTAGGCATGCTCCTGTTTGCCGATGGCAGCAACCGTGGCCTCCAGAAACGACCTGAACGTCTCGGATCGATCCAGATCGGCGATGGTGTCGGCAGCGTTCACCAGTGCATCAATCGCAACTTCAGCTGAATCGCCTAACTGCTCGGCCAGCACCAGGAGTCGCCCCAGCATCGCGGTCATCGACTTCGTGGCCAGCACCGATCGCTCCCGGCCCGCGCCAAGGGAAATGATGGCATCCGCCGCCCGGGCCGCGCTTGAGTGCTCTACGTTCGTGAGCGTAGCCACTGCTGCGCCAGACCTCCGGGCAATCTCCATTGCCTCCAGCACGTCTGCCGTTTCGCCACTCTGCGTGACGGCACAGACGATGGTGCGCGAACCGAGGAATGCGGCGTGGTCGGCCATTTCCGATGCCTGAATGGCCAGCGCCGGTCGACCCGCGAACCTGCCCAGCCAGGAGGCTCCAAGCCGGCAGGCAAAATAGGCCGATCCGCATCCTGTCAGCAGCACGGTATCCGCCTCCGCCACCAGGTTTGTCAGCGCCTCCACAGCAGCCACGTCGCCGGCCTGCCACCGCAGCACTGCCGCCTGCTCGGACATCTCCTTGGCCATGAATGTTGAGAATGGACCCAGTTCGTCGGCCGAGATGTCGGGCACCGGATGCGAATCTGGGAGCGGAAGCTCGCTGCCGTCGAACGAAAACGCTCGCACACTCGTTGCGGTGAGTTCAACCACCGCGTCGCGCGGCGCGACAATCATCGTCGTCGCCCGGCCCGCCAGCGCGAACGGGTCCGAGGCGATACAGCTCCCACCGTCGCCCATGCCAATCACCAGTGGCGAGACATTCATCGCGGCGGCAATCACTTCCGCCTCCTGGTCGATCGCGACGATCGCGTTTTGCCCTTCCAGCAATGGGAACACCCGGCGCAACGCCTCGGCAACCGCGTATCCGCGTCGCACTTCGATCCCCAGCAGGTGCGCGACAACTTCCGAGTCAGTCTGTGAGGCGAAGTGCGCGGGCTGGGGCAGCAACCCTCGCAGCGCATCGGCATTCTCGATGATGCCGTTATGCACGATCGCCACGCGTCCCGTCGGGTCAAGATGAGGGTGAGCATTGTTTTCGGTCACACCGCCGTGTGTCGCCCACCGGGTGTGACCAACGGCAATCCGCGAAACCGCATCGAAGGTAAAGTCGGTCGGCACCTTGCCGGTCTGCTTCACGGTTCGCAGGTTGTCACCCTCGCGCCACACGATGCCCCAGGAGTCGTACCCACGATACTCGAGGCTCTTCAACGCAACCCCTACCGACCGCGGCACACTCTGCTCGACGCCCACAAATCCAAACACTCCACACATGACGAAACCTCACTCTGCGAGATGCCTCGCAGCGCAGCTGAACGTCTCGGCGAACGCTGTTCCACGCGAATGCGCAATTGCGCACTGGTGGTACCGCTGCTCGCTGGACGCATTGGTCTGTTGTCGATGGTGGAAGGGGAGGGGAGGAGTCGTCAGAATCCAGTTTCCACATGCGAACCCTTTTGTCGATCCGTCACCGAATCGGTTTGTGGGCCTCGCTGACGACTGTGGCTGCCGGGGAACCATCCGCCGAAGGGTTCGATCGGTTCCCGCCTCGTCAACTCGATCTCCGGTCGAGTCCCGGCGCTACGTGCCTGGCTCCATCCACAGATCCTCTTCCTGCGCGAATGGTACGTTCACTCGCGCGAACCGACAACGTCAGATGGAGTTTTCGCCCGGAAACTGGCTCGTCAGAGTGTACGAACGAGAAATCTGCCGATTGGTGGCGAGATTTCGCCTCCTCGATGCGTACGAAGAGTATGACGACGACCACTCCCATCCACGCATCAGGAGTTTCGCCATGCTAGCCACCTCCGTTACCGCCCTTGTCGGCCTTCGCTTCCAGATCCCCCTCCCGTCGACCCCGAACGCCAACTCAGGAATCTCCCGTCGGGACAATCGGGGTAATTCCCGGGGTAATCCGATCCAGAATACCCATGGATTCAACGGAATCGGCTTTACCCCGATTCTCCCCGGCGGTTTCATGTTTTTTCTCGGGGCACGTCACAGACAGGATAGTGTGACCCCGGCAGAGTGCAGCGCAGATTGTGTGAAGCATGGTCGTGATCGGGACGGAACTGGACCGCTGCTCGACTCGCCTGAGCCGGGAGGGGAGTCCCAGCTGGCATTCGACATACCGTGTGACGTGCGACGTTTGCTCGGCGTCTGGGCCCCCCTCGGCGGCAAGGTTGCCATCACGGGTAGTGAACTGTCCTTGAAGAGGGGTCTGACCCGACTCCAGCCCGTATACTTGGCACAAACGCGATCGGTTGCCGCGTCCTGTCCCTCGCAACCGGCCCAGCAGCACAGGAGCATGAGGATGATCGAGCGGTACACGCGCCCGGAGATGGGCGCGATCTGGACCGACGAGGCCAAAATCCAGCGATGGCTGGCGGTGGAAATTGCAGTTTGCGAAGGCTGGGCGCGGCGCGGACGCATACCAGCCGATGCCATGGTCAAGATTCGCCAGGCCACCTGCGACCTCGACCGGATGCGCGAGATTGAAAAGGAAACTGATCACGACCTGATCTCCTTCCTCCGCGCCATGGGTGAGAGTGTCGGTGAGGATGCCCGGTTCATTCACCTCGGTCTGACCTCATCGGATGTGGTCGATACCGGTCTGGCCATGCAGGCCCGGGATGCCGGGCTGATGCTGTTGGATGGCCTCAGTCATCTGATCGAAGTCGTCCGGAACAAGGCCATCGAACACAAGCGCACCATCACCATTGGTCGCTCTCATGGCATGCACGCCGAACCGACCACCTTCGGCCTCAAGCTTGCCGTCTGGTATGCGGAACTCCAGCGCCATGTTCCACGCCTCGAACTGGCAATTCAGGACATCTCGGTGGGCCAGACATCTGGTGCCGTCGGTACGCACGCCCATATCCCACCCGATCTCGAGGAGGAAGTCTGCACAGACCTCGGGCTTGGCGTGGAACTGGCCTCCAACCAGGTCGTCCAGCGTGATCGCCACGCCTTCTTTCTCTCGGTCCTGGCTGGCATCGCCGGCACGCTGGAGAAGATGACGGTCGAGATCCGGCACTTGCAACGCAGCGAGGTGGCCGAAGCCGAGGAGTTCTTCGGCGAAGGCAATCAGGGCTCTTCGGCCATGCCGCACAAGCGCAATCCACACCAGTCCGAGCGCATCGCCGGACTGGCCCGGCTGGTTCGCAACTACGCCGGCGTAGGATTCGA
This sequence comes from uncultured Sphaerobacteraceae bacterium, assembly GCA_964574825.1. Taxonomy (GTDB): domain Bacteria; phylum Chloroflexota; class Chloroflexia; order Thermomicrobiales; family UBA6265; genus JACCYX01. Next base: position 12,047 of record CAZNQC010000043.1, read on the forward strand.
GAACGTCCCGCTCTGGCACGAGCGCGATATCAGTCACAGTTCTGCCGAGCGCGTCATCTTCCCCGACGCTTGCATCGTCCTCGACTACATGCTGCACGAAGTTGCCGAGTTGATCGATGAACTCGTCGTCTATCCTGACCGGATGATCCAGAACCTCGAATCCAGCGGCGGGCTGATCTATTCGCAGCGCGTGCTCCTCGCCCTGGTCGACGCTGGAATGGACCGCCAGGTCGCCTATAAGCTGATCCAGCGTCACGCCCACGCCGGCATGGGCGAAGGAGTCCGCTTCCAGGACGTCATCGCCGCCGATCCCGAAGTGCAGTCCCGGCTCACACCGGAGTTGATCGACGAACTTTTCGATCCGTGGGAGCAACTCACACACCTCGACACGATGTTCGAACGTCTCGGGTTGCTGGAGACTGCCGATGTCGCGTGAGCCAACGGCTGACCTGCAGTCAGCTATCGACGCCTTGCCGTTCCCGTCGTTTCGCCGAGGCAAGGTCCGCGACGTCTTCGACCTTGGTGACCGGCTCCTGCTCGTTGCGACCGATCGGCTTTCGGCCTTCGATGTCGTGCTGCCCACTGATATCCCGGCCAAGGGCGTGATGCTGACCGCCATTTCGAACGGCTGGTTTGCCCGCACAAGCGGCATCATTCCCAATCATCTGACAGGCGAATCCCTCGCCGACCTTGGTCTTTCGCCGGACGTCGTCGCGACGCTTGCCGATCGCTCCGTGATTGCTCGCAAGGCCGATCGCATCGACATCGAATGCGTCGTCCGGGGCAATCTCGCCGGTTCAGGGTGGAAGGAATACCAGGCCAGTGGCACCCTTGCCGGTGAGAGCCTGCCTCCCGACCTTCGTCTGGGCGACCCGCTCCCCGAGCCCCGTTTCACTCCGGCTGTCAAGAACGATGTCGGGCACGACGAGAACATCTCCCGCGCGCGCCTGGCGGAAATCCTGGGAACTGAACAGGCGAGCCAACTTGAAGACGTTAGTCTCGCGCTGTTCAACTTCGCTCGTGAATTTGCCGCCGCTGCCGGATTTATCCTCGCCGACACCAAGTTCGAGTTCGGTCTGATCGACGGCACGTTGACTTTGATCGACGAGGCCTTGACCCCGGACAGCTCCCGTTACTGGGAGGCCACCAGCTGGCAACCTGGCGCTGAGCCCCCCAGCTTTGACAAGCAGATTATTCGGGACTGGCTGGAACAGTCCGGGTGGAACAAGCAACCACCCGGCCCCGAGATTCCGTCCGTCATCGTCGCTACCGCGGCAGCAAGATACCAGCAGGTTCGCGATCGGCTAGAGGCCGTCGAGGAGGGAACAACCACGTGAGCGAAAACGGAAATCAGCGGCGCTGGATCATCGAGGCCGAGATCATGCCGAAACAGGGAGTCAACGATCCCCAGGGCGAGGCTGTCCTCTCAGGTCTTCGCTCTCTGGCCTTCGACGACACCCAGCGAGTCCGGGTCGGTAAGCTGATCCGCGTCGAGGTCGAGGCAGCAGACGAAGGTGAAGCCGTCGCCCAGGGCACTCGGATGTGCGAACAACTCCTGGCTAACCCGGTCATTGAAGAGTTCGTCGTCTCGGCCGCAGCGATTGGATGATGAGCATGAGCGCCTCCACTTTCACGGCTGGTGTCATTTCCTTTCCCGGCAGCAATGGTGACCACGACGCCCTCAGTTCGCTCGAAAACGACCTCGGCGTCACCGTCCGTATGGTTGACTATCGCGAGACAGACCTCTCCGAATTCGACGCCATCATCCTGCCCGGTGGATTCTCCTACGGTGATGCTCTGCGCTGCGGGGCCATCGCTCGCTTCTCACCGGTGATGGAGTCCCTGCGGGCCTTTGCCGATTCCGGCAAGCCCGTCCTCGGCATTTGCAACGGCTTCCAGATCCTCTGTGAGGCTCATCTCTTGCCAGGTGCCCTGCTGCGAAATGAGACTCTCAAGTTTCATTGCCACTGGACGCACATCCGGATCGAACACACCGAATCGCCCTGGACTTCTGAGCTTTCCGTTGGTGACGTCCTCCGGCTGCCAGTGGCTCATGGTGAAGGCGCCTACTTCGCCAGCCCGGAGCTGGTCCAGCGATTGGAATCGCACAACCAGATCGTCGCCCGTTACTGTGAGCCAGACGGCGAAGTCACACCAGCAGCGAATGCAAACGGGTCGGTCGCCAATATCGCTGCCGTCTCCAACGAGCGGGGCAATGTCGTCGGCCTCATGCCGCACCCCGAGCGAGCTACCAATGACCTCATCGGTGGTGCCGATGGTCTGCGCGTGCTGCAAGGCATACTGGTCGCTCAGCCCGTCGGAATGTAGTCCAAGGTTCTAGTCAGAGGTTTCCGCATGTCAGTCGAGCAATTTGAGAATCTTCGCAATCGTCTCGGCACCATCGCCGATATCACCGGTGCCCTCTCGTTGCTGGGATGGGACCAGCAGACCAAAATGCCGTCCGAAGGAGCCTCCGGCCGTGCACAGGCCATGGCGACCCTGACCCGCATTCTCGACGAGAACTTCTCCGATCCGTCTCTCGGTTCGCTGCTCGAATCCCTGGTGCCGTGGAGCGAAGAGCAGCCCTACGATTCCGACGAAGCGTCGATCGTCCGTGTCACCCTCCGCGACTATCGCCAGAATCTGATGGTGCCAACCGACCTCAAGGTCGCCCTCAGTGAGGCTCGCAGCGAGGGGTACGTTAAGTGGGTCGAGGCGCGCCAGGCGTCCGACTTCTCCATCCTCCAACCGACCCTTGAGAAGATCGTCGATCTGCATCGCCAGGTGATCGCCCTGGTTCGGCAGGCCGACGATTCATTCGCCGAGGACTACGATGTCCTGGTCAATGACTATGAGCCCGCCCTCAAGTCGACCGAAATCGCTCGGGTCTTCGAGGAACTCAAGGTAGCCACCATTCCTCTCGTGGCCCGCGTCAACGCCCGGCCGGACGCCGTCTCCGATACCGTGGTCCACGGTGACTTCCCGGTTCCAGTTCAGGAAGCCAATGTCCTGTCGTTGGCCCAGCAACTTGGCTTCTCCGAGGCAACCTGGCGCCTCGACACCACCCAGCACCCGTTCGCCACCAGCATCGCTCTCGACGACATTCGCATCACCACCCGCTACTTCGACGACTTCCTGAACCCGGCCTGGTTCGGCACCATGCACGAATTCGGGCACGGTCTCTACGAGAAGCAGGTCGGTCGCGGATTGGAGCGCACCCCCCTGGCTCGTGGCGCCTCGATGGCCTTCCATGAGTCGCAGAGCCGGATGTGGGAGAACCTGATCGGACGGGGCCGGCCGTTCTGGTCATGGGGATTGCCGCATTTGCGCGAGGCCTACCCGGAGCAGTTTGCCGAGACCACGGAGGATGAGATCTACCGGGCGGTGAACAAGCTCGGCCCCTCATTCATTCGGGTCGAAGCTGATGAGTTGACCTACAACCTCCACATCATTCTCCGCTTTGAAATTGAGCGCGACCTTTTCTCCGGCAAACTCGAAGTGGCGGACCTTCCGCGCGTCTGGAACGAACGCTTCGCCTCGTACTTCGGCATTGAGGTGCCGGACGACTCCCAGGGTGTCCTCCAGGACGTTCACTGGGGGATGGGGCTCTTCGGCTACTTCGCCACCTACGCACTGGGCAACGTCGTGTCGCTGCAACTGTGGGACCGGATCCGAACCGAACTGCCGGACCTCGACGAGCAGACGGCCCGTGGCGAGTTCGGTGGCCTCCGCGAATGGTTGGAACAGAATGTGCACCAGTACGGTCGCAAGTTCCTGCCATCGGAGTTGCTGGAGCGTGTGGTCGGCACCCCCAACTTCGACGCCAAACCGCTGATCGCGTACCTGAACGCCAAGGTCACGGAACTCTACGGCGATTAGTCAACATAAAGCCGGGATCTGGCAACGATCGCTGCCAGACCCCGGCTATTCCTTCGTGGTCGGGAAGGGGCTAGACGCGCTTGACCTCGACCTGCGCGACTTCTTCCATCGGAATGACCACGGCAGTCATGTCTTCGGCACCATGATCGGCGTCATGGGCGCGATCGAACACTGCCCGAGCCTCCAGGCCCAGCGTCAGCGGCGTTCCCAGCTCGTCCGCCAGGTCGGCGATCAATCCCAGGTCCTTGCGCAGAAGATCAACGGGAGTGCCGCCGCCGAAGTTGCGGTCGATGATCAGCGGAACGCCGCGATCGAGCATTCGCGATCCACCAAAGCTGGTTGACAGAACTTCGAGCATCTTGCCCGGATCGGCGCCCGCCTTGACGCCCAGCACCATTGCTTCAGCCACGGCCGACATGTTGATGCCCACCAGCAACTGGTTGGCCAGCTTGATCACCGTGCCCGAACCATTTGGCCCGACCAAGTGCAGCTTCTGCCCGATGGCCGACAACACTGGTTCGGCCTTGTCGAAAGCCTCCTGGGTGCCACCGATCATCACCGTCAGGGTTCCGGCCTCAGCACCGGCGACACCACCGCTAACGGGCGCATCGAGGAAGAGCGCGTTCTTGGCCGCCAGCTTCTCGGCCAGTTCGCGGCTCAGACCCGGGTCGATCGTGCTGGTGTCGGCGATGACCTGGCCCGCACGCGCGTTGTCCACCAGGCCGTCAGATTCTAGGTAGACCTTGCGCACGGCCGCCGGGTCCGGCAGGCTCGTGATGATCACATCGGCCGTCTCGGCAACGCCCTGCGGACTCTTGCCGTCGACAGCACCTTCGGCGACCAGTTCATCGGTCGCGGCACTCGAGCGGTTGTTCACCACGACCGTGAATCCGGCCTTGAGCAGGTTCCGCGTAATCGGCTTGCCCATCTTGCCCAGGCCAATGACTCCCACGGTGATTGCAGCGTCAGACATGCTTTGCATCCTCTCCATCTACGGCGTCGATGCCGTCCGAAGGCCGGCCGGAACAAGTTCCGCACCCGGCAACCTCCATGGATGGTATCGCAGATGCAGAGACCTGTCCTCGCCACAATGCCAAGTTCGCACAACGCTGGTTATCCGCAATCCACCTCCGGGACCCTTTGATCCCGGAGCCCTCTCGATCATCCCTCTACCGGCTCGACGAGTGGGATCAGATGTTCCGGCCGGCCTTCATTACCGAGTTCCTGTCCAGGCTGGAGTTCTGGTCGTTGGGCCAACACCTGACCCGGCAGTGGCTTCCCGCCAGGCAGTTGGCCTCGTTCGATCACCAGCAGCCCATCCCCGGTAGCAACGGCCAACCCACCATTGGCGTTTACGATGGTCCCCGGAATCCTTGGGGGTGACGCCGCCGTCTCGTTGTCCGTCGTTGCAGTGGCCTGGTGGATCTGTAGCGCGTCGCCTCGGTCGGTCGTCGTCCAGGCTCGCGGCCACGACCACATCGCACGAACATGCCGCTCAAGGTCAACCGCGCTGCGCGACCAATCGATCCAGCCATCTGCTTTCACCAAAGGCCGGGTCAACGTTGCACCGTCACCCTGCGGCACTGCTGGCAACTGCCCCGCGATCAACTCCGCCAGCGATGACCGCAATAGGTCGGCGGCCACGTCGGCGAGCCTGGCGGTCAATGATTCGGTAGTGTCCGTATCACTTATGTCGATGGAGGACGACGCCTGCATCGGACCCGTGTCGAGTCCCCGCTCCATCCGCATCAGCGTCACACCCGTCTGCCCATCCCCATTTGCAATCGCGGCCGATATCGGCGCCGCACCGCGATAGGCAGGCAGCAACGACGCGTGGAGGTTGATGCAGCCCAATCTCGGCAGGGTGAGGATCGAGTTCCCCAGAATCAGACCAAAGGCTGCGACGACGATCAAGTCAGGATCTATCGCGACGATCGGCTCACGCTGCTCGGCGGTTCGCAGAGAGGCCGTCTGGTAGATCGAGAGACCCAGTTCCTCGGCCACGACCTTGACCGGTGGTGACTGCGTCTTCCGCCCCCGGCCGACTGCCCGGTCCGGCTGCGTCACCACGAGGTCAACCGATACTCCACCCATCGTTGCCAGCGCACGGAGGGCTGGACAGGCAAAATCGGGCGTTCCCATATAGATGCATCGTACTGTCATTCGGGACCTCTGTTCCTTCGTAATTGGGAATGGCCAATGCTCATCGGCGACAATGACGCGCGGTATGCGCCGTGACGACGAGGACGTTTCACGATGTGGTTTGGTCAATCGGTATTGTTGCAGGCAGATCCCATCGTGCTCGATCAGCCGGTGGGCACGCTTCCCGTAGTTGATGATGCCCGGTGGAGTGCCGGACTGACAAGCAACTCGTGGATGGCCCTCCTGTTCTGGATCGGCCTGATGGTGATCCTGCAGTCTGCCGCCTGGCCACTGGTGCGGCGGCTCTTTCCGCGCTTCCCTGACCAGGGCTGGGCGTTCGCCCGTCTCACGTCACTGCTGCTGGCTGGCGGCATGGTCTGGTACGCTGCCAGTCACGAAATCATCTCATTTCGGGCCAGCTGGAGTGCTGTGGCTGTCCTGGTGGTGGTCGCCATGTCGGTGGCAGCCAGCCGATTTCGGATAGCCCGTTTGGACAGCCAGGAACCCTGGTTTCGGAATCGGGCCATTCTGGCTAGCGAGTCGGTGTTCTGGGCCGTGTTCGCGCTCTTTCTGCTCTTCCGCTTCCTGAACCCGGATGCTTATCATCCAGCCTGGGGCGGCGAGAAACCGATGGAGTTCGCGCATATCAACGCGATCCTCCGCAGCGCCCACTTCCCGCCCTACGACCCGTGGTACGCCGGAGGCATCCTCAACTACTACTACTACGGGATGTACCTCGTTGCCTTCATGATGAAGCTGACCGGGATTCCCTCCGAGATTGCCTTCAATCTGGCCCAGCCAACCATCATCGCCTTCCTGGCTGCGGGCGCCTTCAGTGTGGCGATGGCAATAGGTCGTACCCTCTCTCGCCGGGCGGTGGTGACATTCAGTGGGGGACTTGCCGGGCTCGTGCTGGTCAGCTTTTCCGGAAACCTGGTCGACGCTGCCCGGGCGTTCGCCGCGTTCTCCCAGGACTCCCCTCCCCTCTCGGACTTCGGCTACTGGTTCTGGGGTCCGACACGCATTGTCGACTTCACCATCAATGAGTTCCCCTGGTTTACCGCCACCTATGCCGATCTCCACGCTCACGTCGTGGCCCTTGGCATCACGGTGCTGGTGATCGGTCTGGTCTACTCCCTGGTCCAGTCGTCCCGCGAAGTTGCCCTGGCCATCGGCCGCCCCCGTCGCCATCCTGCTGCTGCGCTCCAGGTTTGGGGCGTTCTCGCTGTCACTGGCATTGCGCTCGGTTCTCTGTACATGACCAACGCCTGGGATGTTCCCACCTATGCCGCCCTGACTGCGGCAGGCGTGCTGCTGGCAGCACGTGGCCTGCGATCGCTCCCCCATCGGCTGCTGGTGGCCGTAGGGCTCGTGCTGGTGACCGGTCTGCTGGCGGTGCTGACTGCCCTACCTTTCGTCCAGAACTATGTCTCACTCTATGGGGAGCTCGACTCGAATCAGACGACCAGCGCACCGATTCAGGTCATGAGCCACTTCGGGGTCTTCTTCCTCATCGCCGCCTTCGGCCTGTCGTTGGTGTACCTGCGGTCCTGGACACAACCGCCACCGGTCTGGCTCGGCCCCGCAGCTGCCCTTGGTCTGTTTTCGCTCCTGATCCTGCGTTGGTATGGCGTGGAGCAGTCTTCTTCGTGGATCGAAGGGGCCGACAAGGCCATCGTCGCCGCGGTCATGATCTGGTTTGCTTTTCTGATGGCCGCGCCGCAATACCGGCACCTGGACCTCAATCTGCCCACGGGGGTCAGATACATCTACGTGATCGTTTACGCTGGCGCGGTTTTTGGCATGCTCGCCACCGACCGGATCGCCTGTGCCCTGTTCCTCGCGATCGGACTGCCGGCGGTATTGATTGCGTTTTCTCGTATCAATCCCGGAGAGCGGTTCAGCGCGTTGCTCGTCGGCGGCGCGATGCTGATTGGCGCGGCGATGGAACTCGTCTACCTCGTCGATGGATTGGCCGGTGGCGATTGGTATCGCATGAACACGGTCTTCAAGTTCTATAACCAGGTCTGGGTGCTGGCCGGCATTGGCTCCGCTGGACTGATCGCGTTGATGATCCGTGAGGTCACTACCCACACTGCGCCGACGACGGTTGCGGAACTCACCGTGCCTGATCAGGTGACCTTTGGGCCGGACTTCCTGATTGGACCACCATTGATGGCGGCCAACTGGACGGATGATCTCGGAGATCTCGA
>CAZNQC010000044.1:0-20270 GCA_964574825.1 uncultured Sphaerobacteraceae bacterium
GTTGGCAACAGGTCGAGCGGCATCACCTCGCCCAGGATCCGGCTCGCTTCTTCGGCCGCTACCTGGATCGTGAACGCCCCGCGGTCGACCTCGGTCGTTGCGTCGTTCACCGGCTTCCCCACCTCGGCCACCAGGCTGTCGATCAGGTCCTGCCGTCGCTTCCGCACGCCAGCAGCAAGGTCCTGTAGCAACGTCACGCGCTCGTAGACGGGAGTGGTCCGGAACGATTCGAACGCGCGTTGGGCGGCGAGCGTCGCTCGTTCGAGTTCCTCCGGGCCAGCCTGCCAGGTCTCGCCGACGGTGGCTCCATCGTATGGGTTCGTCACGGTCAATGGGTGGGCGGTCTCGACGAACTCACCGTCGATCAGGATGGGATACGTGCGGGTCATGGATAGGCCTCCGAAACGAACAACGCCCGGGAGACGGCCAAGCGGCGTTCCCGGGCGTGCTGGCTTACAAGATCAGTGAGGACACGATCAGTAGAGTTCAGACGCGTGATCGCGGAACCGGTCATAGCGGTTCGGGGCGTTCGTCTGCTGGTTTTCTGGGCCAACGCCCGAGTCCCACCAGATCGGTGCCTGAGCCCCAATCGAGGCCAGCTCGGTCTTCGTGTAAATCAGGCCGTCCCGCTCCAGCACCGAGAGCTCGTATTCCTGGCTCATCGTGATCGCATCCACCGGGCAAACCTGGGAGCAGAGACCGCAGAACATGCAGCGTCCCGCCTTCAGGATGAACTCGCCAAGCTCCCGGTCGCCTTCTTCCGAGGGCACCACGTGCATCTCCAGGCAGGTTGTCGGACAGATGCGCGCGCAGAGCCCGCAGGCCACGCAGAGCGCTTCTCCCGTGTCCGGATCGGCGCGGAGTGATGGCAGTCCCCGGAAGCGCGGCATCATCGCCCGCTTGACTTCGGGATATTCCTGCACCACCTTCGGTTTGACCAGGCGGCGGAGGGTGACGCCAAACCCCTTGACTTCATCGAGCATGAAAGAGTCCTTCCGGATTCCGAACGGCGACAGGCCGCTGGTTTACGAGATGATGGATGGGTGCAGCGGTCCAGTCGAGTTGGTCAGGAATGTCATGCCTTGTGGCTGGAACTGCTCGACCGGTGTCACGATGCCGCCCCGCTCCAACCGGGCGTAGGTGATCCCGGCGTAACCCGGCACCAATGTCGCGATTTCGGCCATTACCGTGCTGGCGTGTCCCTTCGGGAACGTGTAGCCCATGCGGTCTGCCACCGCGCCCACGATTTCGGTGGTCGAGTGGGCCTCCCCAAGGGCCGGCACCGCAGTCCGCACGCGCTGGACCGTCCGGTCGTAACTGGTGAAGGTGCCGTCCTTCTCCAGGTTGAGCGCGATTGGCAGCACGACATCGGCCTGCTGGGCCAGCGGTGAATCGTAGGCGTCGACCACCACCAGGTAGTCGAGCTTCGGCAGCGCGGCGAAGAGCTCGTCGTTGATGGCGGAGTGTCGCGTGCGGAGACCACCCTCAATCCACAGCGCCTTGACCCGGCCTTCTTCGATGGCCTGGGGCAGGTCAGCGATGCCGATCCCGGCGGCGTCAGGCAGTGACACCATTCCGGCGCTCGATCGCGAATTCCAGGCCCGCTCGAAGCGATCACGCGCTTCGCCGTCGGTCACCGCGAAGCCGCCCGGCAGGAACGCCGGTGACGCACCAAGATCGGTGGCGCCCTGATAGTTGGCGGGACCCCGCATCGAGGCCACACCTGCACCCGCGCGACCGATGTTGCCGGTCACCAGGCTCAGGTTCGTGCAGGCGGTCTGAACGGCACCCGCATCACCATATGGCAGGGAAGCATCCTGCTGGGCCGTCGTGTTGAAGATCGCACCCGCCGGGAATCCACCATCAGCGGCCGATGCAGGCAGTTCCTGCTTGCCGGTGACGAACAGGATCGCCGCTTCGGTGATCTGGGCGGCCGGAACGCCGGTCTCGGCTTCCACGGCGGCGAGGTCAACCGTTGGCAATCCAGCAGAGTCACCCGAGGCGATACCAAGCCGGACAACTTCGCTGGCGATCGCGTTGACGACCTGATCAGTGGTGCCAGTATTCGGCTTCAGCCACAGCACGGCCCGGTTGCAGAGGGGATAGTGCTCGGTGGAGATGACCGTGATCCGTGCTTCCCGGTAGTGCCGGGCATGATTGATCCAGTAGGACACGATCGGCGACGTCTCGAAGATCGAAGGACCCACCACCAGGATGTTCTTCACGGCGGTGAAGAGTTCCTGCAGGTTGTTGGTGCCAGCGACATCGATGCCGAGGGCTTCCCGGGTCGCCCGCTCGGTCGAGATTTGTTCAGGCGTGAGGAGCCGGTCGATCGAATTGCTCTGCATCACCGCGCGCGAGAACTGCTGCAGCGTGTAAATCTCTTCGTTGGTGCTTTCGGCCGAGGTCAACGTGGCGAAGGTTTCGCCCTTGAACTTCGGCAGGGCAGTCGCCACCTGGTCGAGTGCCTCGTTCCAGGTGACCTCGTAATACTGGCCGTCATCACCCTTCACGCGCGGATAGTAGTTGCGCTCCGGGGACTGGATCTGCTCGTGGCCCCACTTGCCCTTCTCGCAGGTGTAGCCATGGTTCACGCCGCGCTCCCACAGATGGGAGACCCGGCGGACGATGCCCTTGTTCGATTCGATGTTCAGCGTGCAGCCACCGTCGCAGAAGCCGCAGATCGTCTCGGTCGTGTCGAGTTCCCACGGATGGTGGCCGAAGTGGCGATCGGTCAGGGCGCCAACCGGGCAGACCGCAATGCACATACCGCAGTTGGTGCAGTCGGTGTTGGCCAGGTCGTCGCCGAAGGCCGGCGTGATCGTTGCTTCAAGGCTACGGTTCGCCGACTCGATCGCTACCACGCCGATCACTTCATCGCAGACGCGCGTGCACCGGTTGCACATGATGCACCGGTCCCACTTGTAGTCGATGGTGCTGCTGAAGTGTTCGTAGGGTTGTGCCAGCTTCGGGCGGCGATAGGGATTGGCGTTGATGTTGTGCAGGTAGGTGTTGTCCTGCAGGTAGCACTCGCCCGACTTGTCACACGTTGGGCAGTCCAGCGCGTGGTCGATCAGGTACATCTGCAGAATGTACTGGCGGGCCTGGACGACCTCCGGGGAGTGCGTCAGCACCTCCATCCCTTCGGCCAGGGGCGTGGTGCAGGACTCAATCAGGCCGCCGCGCCTGCCCAGGATCTCTACTGTGCAGATGCGACACGAACCCCACGGCCGCAGCAGTGGCTGGTAGCAGAGGTTGGGGATTTCGATGCCATTGAGGCGGGCTGCTTCAAGAATGTACGTTCCCTGGGGGACGGTGATTTCCTGGTTGTTGATCTTGCCGGTGACCAATTTGGTTTGCGTGGTCGTCACCATGTGTGGGGAACGCCTCCGTACTGCGGTGCCGCTTGATGCGGGAACTCCATCGTGCCCGCCGAACATCAAGAGTGGAGACCGGTCACACCGAAAGCCGAATCAGCGATGTTGAAGAGTGATTTGGCCCCCAGCGACCTGCCTGACGGGCGCGAGAATCATTCGCAACATTCCCGTCAATGTCGCGCTCATGGTAGCACAACGGGCGCTTCAACTCGGGAAGTCGAACCGCTGCCGCATGGTAAAATCCGGGACGAATTCAGGGGATTTCCATCCTCTGCCCCCACCCTTCAACTTCCGAGCCGGATTATCGGTGATTTCCGGCAGGTAACGACAGGAAGCGTGCCCGTGATTTTGGCGGCAGAAACGACATATCGAACAGTGATTGGGCTTGAGGTCCACGCGCAGGTGCTCACGGCCAGCAAGATGTATTGCAGTTGCGCGGCCGACTACGCCAACGCCGAGCCCAACACGCATGTCTGCCCGGTCTGCCTCGGGCTGCCGGGTGCGCTGCCGGTCATCAACCGGTCTGCGGTCGAAACCGTGTTGCGCACCGGAATCGCGCTCGATTGCGAGATCCCGGACTTCAGCAAGATGGACCGGAAGAATTACTTCTATCCAGACCTGCCGAAGGGCTACCAGATTTCCCAGTACGACCTGCCCCTTTGCACCAACGGCACCATCACCTTCGACGTGGAGGGGCGTGATGTGGTTGCGGGCATCACCCGCGTTCATATGGAAGAAGACACCGGTCGTCTCGTGCATGCCAACGACGGTGCAACGCTGGTCGACCTCAACCGTTCTGGCGTTCCTCTGATGGAGATCGTCGGCGACCCCGATCTCACGTCGCCCGAGGAAGCGCGAGAGTATCTTGTTGCGCTCCGCCGCATCCTGCGCTACATCGGTGCGTCGACCGGCAATATGGAAGACGGCGCGTTCCGCTGTGATGCCAACATTTCGATTCGGGCGACGGACGACAGCTACATCGGTCCCAAGGTCGAGATCAAGAACATGAACTCGTTCCGCGCGGTCGAGCGGGCGCTCCGCTACGAAGAGCAGCGTCAGCGTGAAGTCGTGACCGCTGGCGGCGAACTGGTGCAGGAGACTCGCGGCTGGAACGAGAGTCGCGGCGTGACGTTGTCGCAGCGGACCAAGGAACAGGCGCACGACTATCGGTATTTCCCCGAACCCGACCTGCCGCCCCTGAATGTCGATGACGCCTTCCGCGAGAATGTCCGGGCGTCGCTGCCCGAGTTGCCAGCCGCGCGTACGCAGCGTTTCCTGGCCGATTTCAGCCTTGCTGCCGCCGACGCTGCCCTGCTGACCCAGGAGCGTGCCATTGCGGATACCTACGAGGCAGCCATCGCGCAGGTGGCAGACCCTGCCCAGAACCAGTCCGTCGCCAACTGGATTGTCAACGACATCATGGGTCTTGCTCGTGCCCGATCCATGGCGGTGGACGAGCTCCCGCTCTCCACGGCGCAAATTGCCGATCTGGTGGTGCTGGTCCGTGACGGGAAGTTGACCGCGCGTGCCGCCAAGGACCTCCTGCCGCAACTCGCCGCCGATGAAGCGGTCGAGTCAGCGGCCGAACGGCTCAACCTCCTCTCGCTCGACAACACCGATGAGGTGCTCGCGGCGGCGCGCGAGGTCGTGAATGCCAACCCTGCGGCCGTCGCCGACTTCAAGGGCGGCAAGCAGGCTGCCATTGGCCGGTTGATTGGCGAAACCATGCGCAAGACGGCTGGCCGAGCCAAACCGGACGATGTTCGGGCGATGCTGCTGAAGGTCCTCAACGAAGGGGACTAGTCACAATTTCAAGATTGTCGGAAAATACACAAACTACATAGGACCGTGAGTAGCTGCGCTGGTGGTTCAGCACGCAGCCGAGAAAGGTTCCCTCAAGATGTCTGTTCAGGAGTTGGCGTCGCCAGCCGTGGCATATGGTCACGCGCCGGTCGAGCCAGATTTGTTCGCCGTGGCCGTGGAACAATTCAACATTGCCGCGGATGTGATCGATCTTGATGATGGCATCCGCCGCATCCTGAGTCACTGTCAGCGCGAACTCACCGTCAGTTTCCCGGTCGAAATGGATGACGGTTCGGTCGAGGTCTTCACCGGCCATCGGGTGCGGCACAACAGCCTTCCCGGACCAACCAAGGGCGGTATTCGCTATCACCAGGACGTCAACCTCAACGAGGTCAAGGCCCTGGCGATGTGGATGACCTGGAAGTGCGCCGTGGTTGGCCTGCCGTATGGGGGAGCCAAGGGCGGGGTGAAGGTCAACCCGAAAGTCCTTTCCCAGAACGAGATCCAGAACCTCACCCGGCGTTACACCACCGAGATCCAGCCCTTCATCGGCCCGAATGTCGATATTCCGGCACCGGACGTGAACACCAATCCCCAGATCATGGCCTGGCTGATGGACACCTATTCCATGAATGTCGGCTACTCGGTGCCCGGTGTGGTCACCGGCAAGCCGCTCGAGCTGGGCGGTTCGGCGGGCCGGGGCGAGGCAACCGGCCGGGGCTGCGTCTTTGCCATCGAAGAGGCCGCTCGCACGCTCGGCATGTCCTTGTCCTCCAGCCGCGTGGCCGTGCAGGGGTTCGGCAACGCGGGTGAGGTGTCGGCTCGGCTGATGGCCGAACATGGCGCCCGCGTCGTTGCCGTCAGCGATTCCCAGGGGGGAATCCACAATCCCGGTGGTCTCGACATCCTGGCTGTCAACGCCTGGAAGGAGGCCACGGGGTCGGTGATCAATTTCCCGGAGGCCGAGAACATCACCAACGAGCAGTTGATCACCATTGATTGCGACATCCTGATTCCAGCGGCGTTGGAAGGCCAGATTACGGGCGAGAATGCCGGACAGATCAAGGCGCAACTCATCGCCGAGGCGGCCAACGGACCCACCACGCCGGAAGCGGACCTGATTCTCTTCGATCGCGGCATCACGGTCTTGCCGGATATCTTCGCCAATGCCGGCGGTGTGACCGTCTCCTATTTCGAGTGGGTGCAGGCTCTGCAGGCCTTCCCGTGGAGTGAAATGCAGGTCAACGAGCGCCTTCGCGAGATCATGCAGCGTTCCTACCTGGCCATCCAGGAAACCTCCGCGGAGTACGGGGTCAACATGCGGACTGCCGCGCTGGTCCGCGCCATCTCTCGTGTCGCCGGATTCTCCCGCATGCGGGGCATCTACCCATAGCACACGGCTTACGAGCGCAAGAGCAGAACAACGAACGGGCCGGGCAGCATATCGCTCCCGGCCCGTTCGTCGTCTCTACTTTCTACTTTCTACTTTCTATTTTCTTTGTCCTCACACATCGATCAATCAACGATCAGCAGTCGCCGCAACTCGTCTTCTTCGGTCCGATGCGTGACCGCGATGATCTCGTCGCCGGGGAGTATCTCGGTCGTGGAGTCCGGCACGATCAGGTCCGCCTGACGGGCGATCGCGGCGATCACGCACGAAACCGGGAGGTCGATCTCCCCCACGAGTTGATGTGCCACCGGTGATTGCTCACCGATCGTGGCCTCGATGATCGCGAGGTCGGCGTGCCGCAGGCTCAGCAGGTGAATGAAGGCGCGTTCGGGAATGGCTTGCTCGATCAGGCCCAGGATGTAGTTGGTCTGGCTGACCGTGACGTCCGTGTCGAGGCGCTTGAACAGCAGTTCGTTCTTGGGGTTGTTGACCCGGGCAATCGTCTTCGCGATCTGGAACTTGTGCTTCGCCATCTGGCAAATGACGAGGTTGTCTTCATCCTCGCCTGTCACTGCCACCAACACGTCCGCTCTCGCCGCACCTGCCGCTGCCAGCACCGCTGCCTCCGCGCCGTCGCCTTCGAGCATCACCGCCCCGAACCGTTCGGAGTAGGTCTCGACCTTGGCATGGTCCTTTTCGATCAGCAGCACCTCGTGGCCCTCGCGGAGAAGGGTCTTGGTCAGGTAGTAGCCGACTTTCCCGCCACCCACGACGATGATGTACACGGTCAGGACTCCCTGGTTTCGCGCCGCCCAAGGGCATCGCTGGCACCCATCACCTGATCGATGATGAGGGCCGAAATGGTCGTTGTCGGGCAGACCGTACCGAGTCCCAGCCGCCGGAACGTATCTTCCCGCACGGGGTCGTAAATCCTGACGATCACGTCCTCGATCCCGAAGGTCGAACGAGCCACTTGACCAGCCATGATGTTGCGGTTGTCACCATTGGTCACGGCAATGAATACATCAGCTGTCTCGATGCCCGCCTGCCGCAGCACATCTTCGTCGATTCCGGTCCCGATGATGGTGTCACCGCCGTACTCGGGCGAGAGTCGCCGGAACGCCAGGGCGTTGATGTCCACGATCGCAACATCGTGCCCGTGATGATCGAGGATCGACGCAACCCGCGCGCCAACCCGGCCGCAACCCATGATCACGATCTTCACGCTTCAGCGACTCCTGCGAGGTCGGGATTGGGCACCGGCGCCCGCACCACGATCACTTCGCACGGTGCGTTGCGCAGGATGTAGTCGACATTGTCGCCGACCGTCACCTTGCCGTGCTTCTTCTTCATCGCGCAGGCCACCAGAATCGCGTCGGCATGCTCGTCGATTGCCTGGTCGACCACGGCCGCGCCGGCCGATCGAGCCTGCAGAAGTTCGGTCGAAACGTTTTCTCGCCGACCGCCAACACAGCGGGCCGCGAACTGCTCGGCCTCACCGAGCACGTCCTCACCCCGCACCACATCGGCCGGGAGTTCGGCATCCAGCGGCATCGACTGCTGCACCTCGACAACGTAGGCCAGGGTGATATGGGATTGGGGGTTGTCGGCCACCTGTTCCACGATTTCCAGCAGCCGGTCGTCTTCGCCTTCTCCGGTGAGATAGACGACCCATCGTTTCGGCTCGGCATCGTTGACGGCCGGTAACCCGCGGAATGCTTGTCGCAGATTGACCACGGAAGGTGCCCCTCCAGGGCGCGCACGGAGAGCGTGAACGGCGGATGTTGTCCATGCGACCGCCTAGTCTACTGCAACCCGTGCACGCATTCCACAATGTGAAACCAGCACTATGGCTAAACATAACCCGACGCGCCTGGATGTCGTGATCCTGTGCTCGCTGACGTGCTGGTGAGTGCGTCGAAAGGGCTAGAGACCGGCTCGGGTCAGGTGGATCAGCAGGGCCCCAATATCCGACGGCGTCACACCGGCGGTGCGAGTGGCATGACCGATTGAAGGTGGTCTCGCGTTGGCCAGTTGGGCGGCGGCCTCGACGCGCAAGCCCGGAACGGCGGCAAAGTCGATGTCCTTCGGAATCGCGCGATGCTCGTTCGCCCGGTGTCGTTCCACCTCGCGCAGTTCCTTGTCGATGAACGCGCTGTATTGAATGGTCGTCGCCAGATCGTCGACCAGGTCGGCATCGATGGCGGGTCCAGTCCACATCTCCAGCGAAACCAGGGCGTCGATCACCTGGGTCGGGGAGGTGTGCGGTCGCCGGGCGACATCCAGTGCGGTCAAGGAGCGCGAAGCCGCTTTCAGTCCTCTCGCTTCCAGTGCGTCAGCGTGTCGCGCATTGGCGCCCAGCCAGGTCGTCTCCAGGGCGGCAATGGCCTGGTCGATGGTGGCTGATCGATCCTGCACCGCCGCGAGATGCTCCGCCTCGACCAGTCCGAGTCGCGCCCCGAGCGGCGCCAGCCGGGCATGGGCGGTGTCCGACCTCAGCAGCAGCCGGTATTCGGCGCGTGAGGTCAACATTCGGTACGGTTCGGTGAAAGGCTTGGAAATCAGGTCGTCGATCATCACACCGATGTAGGACGTATCGCGGGTCAGCACGAGCGGGTCGCGACCCAGCGCCCGGGCCGCGGCATTTGCCCCTGCCACCAAACCCTGTCCGGCCGCCTCCTCATAGCCCGAGGTGCCGTTGACCTGTCCGGCGAAGAAGAGCCCTGGGATGCGCTTGCTTTCGAGCGTGCGGGTCAGCTCGGTAGGATCGAGCGCGTCGTATTCCACGGCATAGCCGAACCTGGTGATCCGGGCCGTTTCCATCCCCGGAATCGCATTCACCACCCCAATCTGGACATCGGGCGGCAATGACGTGCTCAGACCCTGCACGTAGATCTCGTGGCTGCGCCAACCTTCCGGCTCAAGAAAAATGGGATGGCTGTCCTTGTCCGCGAAACGCCCGATCTTGTCCTCGATACTCGGGCAATAGCGTGGTCCCGTACCTTCGATCGACCCGTTGTACATCGGGGCCCGGTGCAGGTTCGCCCGGATCAGGTCATGTGCGCTCGGCACCGTTGCCGTCTGGTAACAGCAGACCTGCGGCCGCCCACCCCGCTCCTCGACGATCGCAAATGGGCCTGTCCTGGCGGGAGGCACCTGCAGCGGTTCGACCTCACCACGTCGTCCTGCCCAGCTCAACCACAGTGGCCGATCGTCTCCCGGCTGGGGAGTGGTTCTGGCGATGTCCACGGTTCGCGCATCGATCCGGGGCGGCGTTCCGGTCTTGAACCGTCGTAGCCGCAGGTCGAGCGATCCGATCGAGGACGACAGATGCGTGTCGCCGCCTTCGCCCGCCCTTCCGCCTGCCGTGGCCGATTCACCCGCAATCATCTTGGCCCGCAGGAACGTCCCGGCCGTGATGACCACCGACGCTGCGTGCACATCGCCGCCG
The DNA here is from genome assembly GCA_964574825.1 of uncultured Sphaerobacteraceae bacterium. Classification (GTDB taxonomy): domain Bacteria; phylum Chloroflexota; class Chloroflexia; order Thermomicrobiales; family UBA6265; genus JACCYX01. The sequence continues at coordinate 10,022 of CAZNQC010000044.1, forward strand.
ATGCGGGTGCGTACGCCCGTCACCACCGGCGCTCCAGACTCGTGGTCAACGATCAACCCCACGGCTTCGTCCTGCACCAGGTCGAGATGGTCCTGCGATTCGAGCGCCTCCTTCATCGCCATGGCGTACAGTGACTTGTCGCACTGCATCCGGATCGCTCGCACCGCCGGCCCTTTGGAGGTGTTGAGTTCTCGCACCTGCATCGCGGTCGCGTCGGCGGCTTTGGCCATCATGCCGCCCAGCGCGTCGACTTCGGCCACGATCTGCGACTTCCCCGGCCCACCGATTGACGGATTGCAGGGCATGTACCCGGTGCGATCGAGATTTGGGGACAGCACGAGCGTGCGGCTGCCCATCCGGGCGGCTGCCAGGGCGGCTTCACAACCGGCGTGACCTGTGCCGATCACGATGACATCATAGGAATCAGGAGTTGGCATGGGAGTTCTCGATGAATGCGATGAGGAGGGATGTCGATCTGAACGTCGGTTCAAGTGTACGACGCCCATGAAATACCTCCGATTTCGCGATGGCTTTCGCCCATATGGCCGAGTTTCACCTCGGCAAGGATTGACGACAGCGATACCATTTGCCCATGACGGGCGCGATTGACGAAGGAGCGACGTGAACCATGTCAGACGAACAGGACCCAATCTCAGGTTCATTGAAAGCCGCTGGAGTCGCCGTCGGCGTCACCACCCTCGTGGGAGTAGTGATCAGCATGTTTGGCAACAAGGAACAAAAGCAGCAAAAACTCCAGCGCGACCTCGATAGCCGGGTTGCTGACCTGGAACGCAAGGCCAGCGATACCCTGACCCAGCTCCAGGATGTTGTCGCCGATTTGACAACACTCACCGCGAAGGACGGAGGGAGCGCGAAGGCAGCTGCCCAGCGCTTGTCCCGGTCTGCCTCGCGCAATGCCGATCGTGCCGTCGCGGCGGTGCTCACCCGGGCCCAGGAACTCGAGCAGGAGGCCCGCAAGATCGACCTGGTCGAAAAGGCCAACGCGCTGGGGTCCGAAGCCTCCAGCCAGGCCAACGCGGCTCTGACCGACTTCAAGGAGCGATCGGTCGATCTCCTTGCTGAAGGCAAGCGTCTCGCGCCGGACTGGAAGAATGCCGCGGCCTCCGCCGCTGCCGACGCTCGCGCCAGGGGCGACAACCTGGTCGAACGGGTGCCCGAAGCACGTGAGCAGGTTGGCAAGGTTGCGCACGATCTGGCTGAGCGGGCGCGGGAACATGCGCCCGAACTGCAGGAAAAGGGTCAGCATCTGTTTGAGAAGGCGAAGGACATTGCGTCCGACCTTGCAACCCAGGCTCGGGAAAAGGCGCCAGAGGTCCAGGCCAGGGCCGAAGAACTCATTGCCTCGGCCGGCACCGAGGCCGAAAAACTGGTGTCCACCTCGAAGGACAAGGGTGCGTTTGACGGTCTTGGCCAGCAAATCGCCAACCTGATTGCCGAAGCCCAGAAGGGGGCTGCTCCCATCGCTCGCGATGCAGCCGCCACGGCGTCTCATGCCGTTGATGAAGCGAAGAAGGCCGGCGAGCACCTGCTGCCAGAGGCGAAGGAACGAGTTGCCCACGTCGGTGATGCGCTGCCCGGTGGCAGCGATGTCACCAGCCAACTCCACACGCTCGGCTCGACAGCCACTCGCAAGCTCTCCGACACCACCGAGGTGGTGCAGGTCAAGTCCACCCAGGCTGCCGCTGCCGCTGGACGTGGCACCAAGGAGTTCACCGCCCTCGTTGGCTGGGGGGCCGCCCTCGGTGGCGTCGTCTACGTGGCCTTCCTCAACGAGTCGCAGCGCAAGCGGGCAAAGGAGTCGGCCAAGCGCATCGGCGCCGAGGCGATGCAGGTGTTCCAGGAGATCAGGGGCCAGAACGGCCAATTCTAGTCCACTCGCCACTCGATAACTGTCGCCAATTCCGGCTCGAACCAGCACGCAGGACCAGCATCCTGCGTGCTGGTTTTTGCTGTGGCCCACGGTCGGCTCGCCAGACAACAGGAGGAGAGGCCCAGCCAGCCGCTGCAGCGTATGCTCGCACGGAGGAGTTGGCTGGCTCGTGACGTTTTCCGCTCGGCGTTGCTGGCATGAAAGCTGTCGGGGTCGTTCACTTCTGCCGGCCGCGCGACGCTATGCCCGCAGCCGATACTCCATCAACCGAAGGCAGACCTGGTGCGATTCCGATCTGCGGCATTGGGCCGGACAATCCTCCGGTGCGAGTACGTCGCCGGTGTCTCCTCCGCAATAACCGAGACCGTTCCATCCATTTCCAGAATCGCAGTCTTCACCTTGGCGATGTCATCGATCCCGTGCTCCCGGAGAATCTCCATCATCTCGTCATGGCCGATTCCCGCCCGCTTCAATTCGGCCTGATACATCTCACCATGCGAGATCAGCACCCGCGGGTTGCCCGAGAGCCGGATTCCTGGCAGAGCATGGTCCTGCAGCACTCGGTTGAGGACCGTGTCGATGATGAATAGCGTCCCCGCCGCAATGAACCCGCCCAGCAAGGACATGTCGTCACCCACCATCGCGTTCTGCACGGCATTGGCCACGATCAGGATCAGCACCAGGTCCAGCGCATTCCGTTGGCCGAGGCTGCGCCAACCGGTCATCCGCAGGAAAATCAGGACGAAGAAGTAGACCGTTGTTGACCGGATGACGATTTCCCACCAGGGAATCCCAAGCTCGAACATCCTCTACCTCCGCCTGTCCTGGGTACGAAAATGGGGCGTTCGGCCTGAACCGAACACCCCAAAAACCGAGTCCTGTGGCCTACACCGCGACGCGGGCTGGCGCCCCGTGGCAGTGCTTGTACTTCTTGCCGCTGCCGCACGGGCACGGCTGGTTCGGCTTCACCTTGTTCGAACGGCGCTGGGCTGGCCGATCGGACGTGTCCTCGGCGGCATTGGTGGTCACGTCGGCGCTGGTCACCCTCGTCTGCACCGGCTGCTGGGCCACCACCGGCTGGACTCGATAGAGGGCCCGAACCACATCGCGCTGGATATTCTCCTGCAGCTGGCCGAACATCCGGTACCCCTCGGTCTTGTAGACCACCAGCGGGTCCTTCTGCCCGTACGCCTGGAGCCCGACTCCCTGGCGCAGATCGTCCATCGTGGTCAGGTGATCCACCCACAGCTTGTCAATCACCTGCAACAGGACGTGGCGCTCGACCTTTTCCATCGTGCCTTCAGGGAACCGGTTCGCCACCCGCTCAAGCTCTTCGTCGGCTTCGTCGGCCAGTCGCTCGATCAGGTCGTCCCGCGAGAGACCTTCGAGCTCCTCGATCTTCACCTGCCGGCCCGGGATGATGGCATCGTAATCGGCTACGACCGCGTTGAGGTCGATCGTCTTGTCTCGCTCACCGACATTCCGGTCGACGATGGCTTCGACCTCATGTTCGATCAGCTCGATCACCTTCTCGTGAATGTCCTCACCAGCCACGATCCGGCGCCGGTCGGCGTAAATGACCTCGCGGTGGCGGTTCATCACGTCGTCATATTCCACAACGTGCTTCCGGCGATCGAAGTTGTGCCCTTCCACCTTGGTCTGGGCACTCTCGATCGACTTGGAAATCATCTTGTGCTCAATCGGCTGATCCTCGGCCATCCCCATGCGGTCCATCAGGCCACCGACGCGTTCACTGCCGAACCGTCGCATCAGTTCGTCTTCCAGCGACACGAAGAAGCGCGAGGAACCTGGGTCACCCTGGCGACCGGCCCGACCGCGCAACTGATTGTCGATCCGCCGTGATTCATGCCGCTCCGTGCCGATGATGTGGAGGCCACCCTTATCCGCCACACCGGGCCCAAGCATGATGTCGGTACCACGACCTGCCATATTGGTGGCGATCGTTACGTGTCCCGGCAGGCCGGCATCGGCCACCACCGCGGCCTCTCGCTCGTGCTGCTTGGCGTTCAGTACGTTGTGCTCGATACCGCGCTGGGTGAGCATCTGGCTGAGTTCTTCGGACTTCTCGACCGAGGTGGTACCGACCAGCACAGGTCGTCCCTCTTCCCGCAGGAAGTCGATCTCATCGACCACGGCCATGAACTTGCCGCGCTCGGTCTTGAACACCAGGTCGCCTGCGTCGTCGCGAATCATCGGCCGGTTGGTGGGAACCACCATCACCGGCAGGTTGTAGATCCGGTAGAACTCTTCCGACTCGGTTTCGGCCGTACCGGTCATGCCGGCCAGCTTCTCGTACATGCGGAAGTAGTTCTGGAAGGTGATCGTCGCCATCGTCACGTTCTGGCGGCGAACCCGCACATTCTCCTTGGCCTCGATTGCCTGGTGGAGACCTTCGCTGTAGCGTCGCCCCACCATCATGCGGCCGGTGAATTCATCGATGATGATGACCTCGCCATCACGCACGATGTAGTCCTTGTCGCGGTGGTAGATCGCGTGGGCCGTCAATGCCTGTTCGAGGTAGTGCGTCAGTTCGACGTACCGTTCGTCATAGATGCTCTCGTTGGCGGGAATCCCGGCCAGCTTCTCAACTCGGTCGATACCCTCGTCGGTCAGGCTCGCCGAGCGATGCTTCTCTTCGATTTCGTAGTCCCGGCCTTCTCGCAACTGCTTCACAATCTGCGCGAACTGGTAGTAGCGGTCCGTCGCGTCGCCAGCCGGGCCGGAGATGATCAGTGGCGTGCGTGCCTCGTCGATCAGGATGTTGTCGACCTCGTCGACGATCGCGAAGTTGAGTTCGCGCTGCACGAGATTGGCCGGATCGGCCACCATGTTGTCACGCAGGTAGTCGAAGCCAAGTTCGTTGTTGGTCGCGTAGGTGATATCGGCCATGTACGCTTCGTGCCGGGCTACCGGGCGCAGGTTCGCGAGCCGTTCATCTTCGGCCACGTACTCCGGGTCGTAGATGAACGCGGAGTCGTGCTGGATACAGCCAACCGATACGCCCAGGTAGTGATAGATCATGCCCATCGTCTGGGTGCCCACCTTGACGAGGTAGTCGTTGGGCGTGACCAGGTGGGCGCCGCGGCCGCTGAGCGCATTGAGCGTCAGGGCCATGGTTGCGGTGAGGGTCTTGCCTTCACCGGTCTTCATTTCCGCGATCTTGCCTTCGTGGAGGCCGATGGCGCCGATCATCTGCACGTCGAAGGGGCGCTGGTTGCGGGTTCGCCGCGAGGCTTCACGCACCGCCGCATACACCTGGGGCAGCGCCTCATCGAGATCAGCTTCGGTCTTGTAGTCGGCCCGCACTTCGGCGATTAGTTGCCGTAGCTCGTCCTGCGAGAGTTGTTCCATCTGGGGTTCGAGATCGTTGATCTCCTGGACAATGGGATCCAGGGCTCGAACGTCTTTGTCGGGAGCGTCGCCCAAGAGGCGAGAGAAGAATGAACGCATTGAATGCAAACTCCACCTGGTGAAATCGACGAAATGCCGATGTCGATGGCACTGGTGCCATCTGTGAGTATACGCTGGTGTGGAAGTTGTCGATTCGTCAGGCGTAGTCCCATGATGTAGGGGCGTTGGGACGCATGGTCCTGCAGCTGGGGGCGATCCGCCGGGTTTTGGCCGGCAGGACAGCTCCGGCCGCACCCGCCTTGAGCGCAGCGAACGAATCGACCCATTCTCTGTGACCGATACGTTTTGTCCGAGGAACCAGGCACGTTCATGCAACCCTCAGATCGCTCGCAATTGCCATTTCCGGATCGTGTCGCCCTTGTCGTGGCGAGGATTCCGGAAGGATTTGTCACGACCTACGGCCGGATTGCGGCAGCGCTGGGATCTCCGAACTCTGCCCGAATGGTTGGGTGGGCTCTGCACGGCGACGTCGATGGGAAGCCCATCCCGGCTCATCGTGTCGTGAATCGCGCCGGCGTGCTCTCCGGTGCCATGGCGTTTGGCGATCCCGATCGCATGCGCAATCTCTTGCTCGCCGAAGACGTCCCGTTTCTCGACGAGACCACGGTCGATCTCGAGGATTGCCTCTGGGACCCATCTGACGATCCGGAACTGGCCGACCTGTTTAGATGGCGACCCCAGCAAGCGCCGTCCGGAGCTCACGAGTAGCCGCCTCCGGATCCGCCGCGCCGAGAATGGCTGACGAAACCGCAATTCCGTCGGCCCCGGCGGTGACCACGTCAGTGGCATTGGCTGCCGTGATCCCGCCGATCGCCACCACCGGCAATGGCGTCAGCGAGCGGCGCCGGGCGAACTCGGTGCCCCCAAGTGCCTCACCGGCATCGAGCTTGGTGCTGGTCGCGAAGAACGGCCCGATCCCCAGATACGAGGCATGGTCCGCGGCCGCAACGATCTGGTCATCGGTTTCTGGCGAATACCCGATGATGAAATCCTCTCCGCCAATATACCGGGCCACGGGCAGCGGCAGGTCGTCCACGCCGAGGTGAACGCCATCGACCCCGGCCGCGAGTGCCAGATCGATCCGGTCATTGATCAGGAATGGAATCTGGCTCGCCTTGAGTTTCGGGCCGATCACGTTCGCCAGCTCGACGATGTCGCGGTCGGTTCCATCCTTCCACCGCAGTTGCACGGCGGTGACCCCGCCCGCGATCACCGCGTCAATCGTCTCGATGGCGCCAGACGCCGTGCAGGTCGTTGGATCGAACACCAGGTACAGCCGTAAAACGTCAACCTGCATCATTCGACCGTCCGGCCAATCGCCTGGGCCACATCTGCCGGCAGCGGCGCGAAGTGATTGACGGGAGAGAATCCTTCGCCAATCGAATACGAATGCCGCAGCGTGGCTTCGAGGTACCGGCGGGCGAGCCGGATCGCGTCCAGGGGCGGTTGGCCATGCGCCAGCAGGGCCGTGATCGCCGCCGAATAGGTGCAGCCAGTGCCGTGCGTATTGCGAGTCTGGATTCGCTCGCCCTCAATTGGCAGGAAATCCGTCCCATCGAACACCAGGTCGACCGGCGGACCATCGAGGTGCCCCCCCTTGATGATGACGATCGCCGGCCCCTGGGCTGCAATGCGCCGGGCAGCCTCGCGCATGTCATCGGAGGTGGAGATCGACATGCCGGCCAGGATTTCGGCCTCCGGAATGTTCGGCGTGACAATGGACGCCTGCGGGAGCAGGTCCTTCTGCAAGGCTTCGACCGCATTGGGCTGCAACAATGGCACGCCCGACTTGGAGACCATCACCGGGTCGACCACCAGCCAGGGTATCCCCCAGGCTTCCAGCCGGTCGGCCACGTTCTGGATGATCGCGCGGCCACTCAACATGCCCGTCTTGACCGCCCGGGCGCCAATGTCCTCGGCTACCGAGTCGATCTGGGCGATGACCACTTCCTCCGGCACTTCCGCAATCGCCGCGACTTCGACCGTGTTCTGGGCCGTTACCGCTGTCACGATCGTCGTGCCGAACACTCCAAGTGCGGCGAAGGTCTTGAGGTCAGCCTGGATACCGGCACCGGCACCCGAGTCCGATCCGGCAATCGTCATGGCCCTGGGAATCTCGATGGTCATGGAACAGCAACATCTCCATCAATTGGCGCGGTGAGAGAACTCATGCGGCGATTGTCGCACAGGGGTGGTTGGCGTTCGGCATATACTGGCGACGTTGGCTCCCGGAATGGAGAAGGAGTACAGGATGAACGTGACACAGGGCCTCCAGGAGATCCGGGTACGTCTGGTCGAGAATCAGGCCAACCCCAAGTCGATCCAGCTGGTAGACACCATCATGCAGCGAGCAGCGTTGCCGGCAGCCCAGGCCGCGAACGCGGGGTCGCTGCTGCAATTGGTGCGCATGTTGATGCGCTCCCCGGTTTCGAATGCAGACCCACTGGTCTACAACGACTTCGTGAAGCTGGAAGAGCAACTGGAGCGCCGCTCGGATGAGTTCCGGGCAATTCGGGAGGCCGAAGACGCACGGCCAATCCCGAAAACGAAGAAGTTCTACAAGGAACAGAAGAAGAAGGATTGAAAACGAGCGGGAGACCAGTTCCCCGCTCGTTTCTCAGCACCTGTCCAGCGTTGAGGGTGCGAACTTCGGTCCGTGCCGGGAGTATTGGTAGGGGCCGACCTGTCGAGACTGAACACAGGTGTCTGCTTTCAGGGATTGGCTCGACGGTGTCGTCCCTGCGTCTTCACGCACCCAATCGTGAACCCGCGAGTGTTCTTCCGGAGTCGGAATCAGGACGGGAGCAGGATACCGAGGTCGCCATCCTGGCGGCGGTACAGCACGCTGTGCGCACCAGTCTCCGCATTGTTGAAGAAGTAGAAGTCGTGGCCGAGGAGTTCCATCTGCTCGGCTGCTTCTTCCTGCGTCATCGGCTTCATCTCGAAGCGCTTGGTGCGCACGATCTGCGGCGTGCGTTCCTGCTCGAGTTCCGCCGCCTCGACTGGTTCACCCAATGCCCGTGACTCGCTATCGAGTTCGGTCCGAACCTCATCCCGCGACACCTGACCCCGCACGCGCATCGACTTGCGCTTGCCGATGTAGGAGCGGACCTGGTTCAGCCCCTTGTCCAGCGATGCCGAAACAGCCGCTTCGGCGTCGGTGCTGCGCTCCTCAGCTCGAATCAGCCGCTTCCCGGCGGTCAATGTGAGCTGGGAGATGATGATGTCCGCGCCACGATGAGGCTGGAACGAGCGAACCTCGAGCTTCGCGTTGTCGATGCTGTTGCCCGCCACCCGGTCGATCGCTTCCCACCGCCGTTCGATCAGGTCCTGCGTTGTCTTGGAGAGGTGGATGTTGTCTGTCCGGATCGTGAGGTCCATATGCCGGTGACTCCCTTGCTAGCCCAGCCAGCCTGATAGCAAACATCGCCAGTTCAGCAACGAACAGGCGATGATTTCCCCATCGATTGTGGGTGGCGCCCGCGGAGGGACTCGAACCCCCGACGCCCACCTTAGGACGGTGGCGCTCTATCCGCTGAGCTACACGGGCCGGTACCAGTTTGTGGCTGGATGCTACCACACATGCAACCTGCCAGATGGAACTGCCGTGCAGCACGGTGAACAACCTGCAAATAGCGTCGCCAAACCCATTGCCGCGGTGGCGAGCGGCAGTGTATGCTTACCGCCGGTCGCGGGGAGTGGCGCAGCCCGGTTAGCGCGCAGCGTTCGGGACGCTGAGGTCGGAGGTTCGAATCCTCTCTCCCCGACCAATGAGAGAAAGCCGGAGGTGCTTGCCACCTCCGGCTTTTATGCGTCCGCCTGTGAGCCGTCATCCAACCAGCTATTTTCTATTTTCTATCGTCTATTTTCTTCAATGCGTCGTCGGCGATCGCGAGTCCAGGAAGTAGGGGCTCGGTGCCGGGTAATACTGGCGATGCCGCTCGGCCAACCGTCCGATCTGCTCCTTGACCGCATTCAATTGGTCGCGATCGTTTTCCACCAGCGCCTGCTTGAGGGTCGCGTCCAGCTGGCGCATCAGGAACGTATACCGCTCCTTGCCCAGCTTCATCAGCATCTCCTCCGATTCCTTGTGAATCTGACCGGGGAACTGCTCGGGCCGACCCTCCAGCGACTCCAGCAACCGTTCGGCGTGATCGGCCAGTTCGTCGTCGAGCCCAATCACGATCTGCTCCGGCGTCAGGCCGCCGATCTCTTCCTCGCGCAACACGCGCACGAGTTCCCGGTTGCGGATGTCCGACATCTCCTCGATCGGGATTCGCAGGAGCACATCGTGGGTGAGGTCCGGGTGCTTGAGCAGCAGCGCGACGACATAATCCTCAGTCGAGCGCCGGACAACCTTCTGCACGGCCTCCGGTGTCACCCCCGCGCGCTGGGCAGATGGCCGCCGTCCGATGTTTGCCTTGCGCACCTCGGCCAGCACGAGCCGGTCGTCGAGCCCCAGCCTTCGCGAGAGCAGGGTGATGTAGTGACCCTGCACGATCCGATCCGGAATCTGCTGCAGCAGTGGGGCGATCTGGGTGACGATTTCTGACTTAAGCCGCGCGTTGCCGAGGTCGACGCCCGCCGTCAGCGTGTCGATCGTGAAGTCCATGAACGGTTTCGCCGAAGCCACGATGCCGGGCCATGCGTCCGGGGCCTTCCGGATCAACTCGTCCGGGTCCTTGCCCGACGGAAGCTGAACTACTGCAATCTCGGTCTTCAACTTCCGCTCGAACCGGACGATCCCGCTTGCATCCGGCATCGGCTGGAACTCACCATCCAGCGAGTCCCGCATCGTCTCGATGCCCCGGATCGTCGCCATTTGCCCGGCGGCATCCGAGTCGAGCGCCAGCACGATCCGGTCCGCGCCGCGTTTCACGGCTTGAACCTGCGACTCTGTCAGCGCCGTGCCCATCGACGCCACGA
>CAZNQC010000045.1:0-6382 GCA_964574825.1 uncultured Sphaerobacteraceae bacterium
ATCCTGATCGGCTCCTCCGGGCCGCGCATGCTCGGGCTCCTGGCCCAATATGGTGATGCCTGGGACACCGGGTGGGGCGGCGACAGCGAGGCGCTGAAGAAGAAGGTCGATACCTTCGAGCAGGCCATGCGGGACCACGACCGCGAACCCGGCACGGTTGGCCGGTCGGTCAGTGCTGGGTTTGCGATGGACGGGTTCGCGGGCGACCCAGCCTCGGTGTTCATCGGTGGCGATGAAGAAAAGGTCGAGTTCCTCAATTCACTGGCCGATCTCGGATTCGATCACATCCGTGTCTCGCTTCAACCGCTTTCACCAGCGACAATTGACGCGTTCGCACCGGTCATCGCCTCGTTCCTGGCCGGCAGCAGGAGCTGACAAAGGAGTCGCCAGTGGCAAAGTCGAAATTTGCAGTTGGGGTGGACTTTGGAGGTACCAAGGTCCTCGCATCGGTCGTCAACATTGAGAATGGCAAGGTCGTCGGTGAAGGCAAGAAGCGCACCGATGCCGCCGATGGCCCCGATGAATTGATGGAGCGCATCTTCGACACGGTGGACGCGGCGCTGGTTGATGCCAAGATGACCGCGAGCGACATCGAAGGCATCGGCGTCGGCATCGCGGGCCAGGTGGATGCCGAGCGCGGGTTGCTGGTCGGCACGGCCAATCTGAGCCGCTCTGTTGTCGATCTGCCGATGGGCAAGCGGATCAAGGACAAGTACGGCGTGCCAGCCGCCATTCGCAACGATGTCCAGATCGCCGCCGTGGGTGAGCTCACCTTCGGTGCCGGCAAGGGCATCGACGACTTCGTCTGCATCTTCGTCGGCACTGGCATTGGCGGAGCCATCATCCAGCACGGCAAGCTGGTCAAGGGCCACAGCGGCAATGCCGGCGAACTCGGGCACACCACGGTCGACTTCGAGGGACGCATCTGCGGTTGTGGCGGACGTGGGCATCTCGAGGCTTACGCCTCCCGCACTGCCATCACGAATGCCCTGCTCGGCGAACTCCGGCGTGGTCATTCGTCCATCCTGCGCGAGTTGCTGCCGGACATCGATCCGGCCCGGCCCGGCGGTGCGGCGATCAAATCCGGGATCATTGCCAAGGCCGTCAAGGCCAAGGACCCGGTTACGGTCCAGATCGTCACCGAGGCGGCCACCTATCTGGGATATGGTCTCGCCTCGATCGTCAACTTTCAGAATCCCCAGCGCATCATCCTCGGTGGTGGCGTGATCGAAGCCGTTGATCTGCTCTTCGAAACGTCTGAACGGGTGACCCGCCGCGAGGCCTTCCCCAACGCCGGGGCCGAAGTGGAAATTGTCCGCGCCAAGCTCGGCGATTATTCGGGTGTGGTTGGTGCGGCTGTCATTGCGGCAGGGCAGGCCTGATCGAACCGACGCGAAATTGACCTTGAATACCCCTGGCTGATGTACACTCGACAATGGAGGTTATGAACTGCCTCCATTGTCGAAATGCTATGTGATGTTGGTTCGTACATACCCGGCTCTTTGATTGATCAACCGGGTTTATCTGATTGCTCAACACTTCCCCTTCGCAATGAGTTGTTGATGGTGCGTCTTCGTTTTGGCATGCGCTTCACATAGCTGCGGATGGCGGCCGGGTTGAACATCTGAATGATTGGAGCGATACGTGAGTGTGGATTTGGCCTCGCTGCGGCCGGGAGACGGCGACAGCAAGGAAGTAGCGGTTTTCGTTGATTTTGAGAACATTCGATATTCCACCATCAACTCATATGGGCGTGAGCCCGATCCCATTTCGTGGCGGGACAAGGCGCTTGAATATGGCCTGATGTCCGTGGCCCGCGCCTACGCCGATTTCGACCAGCATCCGGCCCATGCCCGCACCCGGCTGGATGTTGCAGGATTTGAGTCCCACCACTATCCGGCAAAGCGCACCACCGACTCTCACGGGCGCGAAAAACTGGCCTCACGTTCCGACCTGAACCTGGTCATCGACATCATCAACACCGCTCTCGTCCGCCCCGACATCGAGATCTTCCTCCTCTTTACGGGAGACAAGGATTTCATCCGCCTGGTCACTACCTTGCGCAACCGGTTGGGACGCCGGGTGGTGATCTGCGGCGTGCCGGGTTCTGTCAGCCCGGACCTCGTGGCGGCGGCTGGTGAGGAGGATATGCTCGAAATCGAGCAATCCGGCGATGTCGACGTGGCGGTGATCCAGGCAATCGATGCCTACGTGAAACAGCTACATGCCGGATTCGTGCCCACCCAAAGTCACATGAGCCGCACCCTGTGGCGCTTCCTGGACCGCAATTCCCTGGCTTCGGAGCACATTGAAGCCAAGGTGATGGAGTTCCTGCGCAAGGGGGTCCTCACCAAGCGGCAGACCATCAACGGTCAAGGGCAGGAGCTGGTCACCACCGAGCTCAACCTGAGTCATCCGCTGGTGATCAAGGCGCTGGTCGGTGACGACGTGGAAGAAGACGAAGAAGATGAGCTCGTGATGGTATCCAGCAATGGCGAGACCTCCGTCTCCCGCTACCAACGCAAGTTCGCCTCGACGGCCGGAGCCCGGCGCGGTCGCCAGGGCTACGCAGGATAGGGAGATCGTCCCCAACCAGCGGTGATGCCAGGAAATGCCGCTGCTGCTTGTGGACACGGCGGTGGAGTTGTTCGCCAGATGCTCGAGTACTATCAACGACCGCAATTCGCCCCCTTTGCGCTGGAACACGAGCGGCATGATCCAGACCGGCTCGGCATCATGCTCGTTCACGGATTCACCGGTTCCCCGGCGGACATGCGTCCCCTGGCGGAGACTCTTTTCGAGCTCGGCGCCGACTGTCATGCAATCAACGTGCCCGGTCACGGCGTTGACATCGCCAATCTCCAGTCGATGACGGCATCCATCTGGCACGATGCCGTCATGGCAGCCTGGGCCGAACACTCGCAGCGGTATCGCCGCTCCATCCTGATCGGGTACTCGATGGGGGGAGCGGCCGCGATTCAAATGGCCGCGTCCCATGCTCCGGAACTGCTGATTCTCCTCGCGCCATTCGTGCGGATCAACGACCGGCGGGCTGTGTTGCTGCCAGTTGCTGGCCGGCTGATCAAGGAAGTGAAACTGCTGGCCGACCTCGACTTCGAGAACCCGGTCATTCGCCAATGGATCAAGGCGGCACTCCCCGACCTGGAAGTTGATGACCCGGTGATTCAGCGGCGTTTGCGAGAGGAAACAGGCATCGCGGGCACCGTTATCAACGAGCTTCGGAAGTTCGGTGCCGCCGCGAACAGGGCTGCTCCCAGGGTGACGTGTCCTGTGGTGTTGCTGCAGGGACACCAGGATTTCGTGGTCAACCCGCGGGATACCCGGCGCCTCAGCGATCGATTCACGAACCTTCAGGCGTATCATGAATTCCCCGCCGATCACCTCCTGACCCTATCCACCGTGCCGTGGTGGGATCGGGTTCGCAACCTCGTGATCGATGAGACGCGTGCCCATCGGCCTTTCAGCGCCGAGCCCCATCCATCCGGCGAGGACCTTGATTGACCGGTTGTTCGTTCACTGGTACCGTTGATGTCTACTCAGCATCTGACTAAATGACGGTCTGCTGGGCCGGGAACCGCTTCGTTGGGACAGAATATGGTTGACACCGCCGTTCGTCTAATCACCGATCCTGTGGCCGCCAAGGGCGTGCGTGACCAGTTTGGTCGCCGCATGAACTACCTGCGCATCTCACTGACCGACCGCTGCAACTTCCGGTGTGTCTACTGCATGCCCGAGATGGGAATGAAGTTCCAGCCGCGAGACGAGATGCTTTCCGACGAAGAACTCATCCGGGTTGTTGGCCTGTGCGCCGAACTCGGCTTCACCAAGTTGCGCCTGACAGGCGGTGAGCCCACCATTCGGCCGCACCTGGTGGATCTCGTCCGCGAGATGAAGTCATTCCCCGGCATTCGTGAACTCTCGATGACGACCAATGCGCTGCTACTCGGGCGAATGGCGGCCGACCTCAAGGACGCGGGGCTCGACCGGGTGAACGTCAGCATCGACACGCTCGATCCCGTCCAGTTCAAGAGCATGACCCGTGGTGGCCGCTTCGATCTCGTCTGGCAGGGTATCCAGGCTGCCGATGAGGTGGGGTTGACCCCGATCAAGCTCAACTCGGTCGTGCTCAAGGGGCACAATGACCTCCGGGTGGCCGAGATGGCCGCGCTGACCATCGATCGGCCCTGGCAGGTGCGCTTCCTGGAGATCATGCCGATGGAGGGTGTTGGACTGGTCTACGACGAAGGGCTTGTCACCTCAGCCGAGACACAGGCCCGGCTGGAAGAAACGTTCGGTCCACTCGAGCCGCTGGAAGCCGACCCGTCCGATCCTGCTCGCACGTGGCGAATTCCCGGTGCGCTGGGCACCATTGGCTTCATCTCTCCCATTTCGGAACCGTTCTGCGAAAGTTGCAATCGTGTCCGCCTGACGTCCGACGGGAACCTCCGGCTTTGCCTGTTGCGACCCGATGAGGTCAACATCCGCGACATGATGCGAGCCGGTGCCAGCGACGACGATATCCTGCAGCGAATTCGCGGCGGGGTCTGGTACAAGCCGTGGGGACATCGCGTCGCCGATGGAGACGTCGACACCGTTCGCGGAATGTCCCAGATTGGCGGCTGAACCGGATCGACTGCGGCAGACTCCAGCACGGCTTCGCGCCTCTTGTGCCCAACGTCTGAATGAGACCAGTTCGGTGTGCCAGCAGATTCCGTTCTCATGGAGCACAACTGGTATTCTCACAGCCAGCGAGGGGCGTCGCGCCCACGATTCGAGCAGCAGGAGATGATCACCGATGGCGGAGCGTGAGCCGATTTCCCGGGTTGTCGTGGCTTTGGGGCAGGAACCAGTTGACATCAGTCTGCTTGAGCAGCGATTTCCCGACATCGAGTTCATCAATATCACGGGTGATCAACTGGCTGAGCGCGCACCGGAGGCAGACGCGCTGCTGGTCGGCTGGGTAGGGATACCCCTTTCGCGCGAGTCGATGCCGAACCTGAAATGGATCCAGACGGCGGGTGCCGGGGTCGAAGGCCTGATCGGCCAGGGTCTGGTGGGAGAAGGCATCGTCCTAACCAATGGCAGCGGCGTGATGGCCCCCAACATGGCCGAATTTGTGATTGGCCTCATGGTTGGCTTTGCTCGCCAGTTCCCCGCCCTGATGCGAGCCCAGGAACGGCAGGAATGGAAGCCGGGTCTGGGACTCGATTCTTTCTTCGAACTGGGTGGACAACAGGTCGTCTTCGTTGGCATGGGTGACATCGCCCAGGAGACGGCGAAACGTCTGGCAGGGTTCGGGATGAACGCGATTGGCGTCCGCCGGTCGGCTGGTGGGGGTGAGCCGCCATTGGGCATCGATCGCGTAGTTTCCATCGCTGAGCTCGATGAAGTGCTGCCCCTGGCTGATCACGTCATCTCGTCGGTGCCAAGTACATCCGAAACCCGTCATCTCTTCAACGCCGAACGATTCGCCCACTTCAAGCCAGGTTCGTACTTCTACAACCTTGGACGCGGCACGAGTGTCGTGCAGGACGACTTGATTGCGGCACTCAAGTCGGGGCACCTGGCCGGTGCCGGTCTCGACGTAACGGACCCGGAGCCGCTTCCTCCCGACCATCCTCTGTGGAAAGCGCCGAATGTCGTCATCACGGGGCACACCTCCGGCATGACGCCACGCTTCCGCGGACGCGTGATCGAACTCTTCGCCGAAAACCTTGAGCGCTGGCGATCAGAGCAGAGTTTGCGAAATTACGTACAAATCGATCGAGGGTATTGAGTCCTCGATCGATCTTTCAGGTCTGTTGAACTCGCCAGTGATTCAGCGGCACGGGCGTCTTGCTGCTCCTGGTCCGAAGCTGGCGACAAGCAAGCGATCGCCGGCCAGATGGGATGGGTGATTGGCGAAGTAGTCGCGCAACAGTCTGTTACGTAAGTGCGGAATAGCGTCCTGATGAACCAGCGCCAATGCTGGCCCCCCTTCGCCGCCACCCATCATCCGCGCACCGAGCACGCCATCGGTCGCCAGGATCTGGCTCACCAGTTCGTCGACCAGGGGGTGGCTGATCTCATAGTCGATGCTGGACGACGCGCCGCTCGCTGTCATCAGGGCGCCGAAGGTTATCCAATCTCCTGCCAGTGCAGCTTCTTCTCCTTGCCGCACACGCTCCACTTCGGAAACCACGTGGTCTATCCGCTTCCGGAGGGTGACATCTGTGGTCTGCTCGAACTGAACCCGGACTTCACTCCACGCCTCTGGACTCAGCTCTCCCAGAGAGCATGGGGCGTCACTCAGGAGACGCTGGACGGCCTTAAGTGCCAGCTGTGACTCCTTGACCCGGGTCGGATACGACGAGTTGCTCAG
>CAZNQC010000045.1:6482-19947 GCA_964574825.1 uncultured Sphaerobacteraceae bacterium
AGCGCTGCTGACGAACTCATCCCGAATCCGAGCGGCACGCTCCCAGCGATCGCGATTCGCAGGCCACTTTTTACATCGTGATTGGCCCCAAACAGCGCAGCAACCACCCCCCGGGCGTAGTCGCCAGTCGAGGCCTCCCCACCGGACGTTGTCCAATCCCGGCAGGAGGCCACGTCGAGCGTGACAGTTTCCGGTCCGATATCGGCGGGCAGCAAGGTGATCGTGCCCGGCGCGCCGTTCGTGTCGACGAGCATCGCAATATGCTGCTCGACCGCTCCCGCCAGGACGAGGCCACCGTTGTAGTCGACGTGGTTGCCGAGCAACTCCAGGCGTCCCGGCGCGGTCACCAGCTGGGCAGGGTGCCAGTCGCCGCCAAAGACGGCGGTGCCGGCGGCCCGGGCGCGCGATTCCGGTGATTCACTCATCGGCGCATCTTGACCACTTTGTATGCTTCAGCGAGCTCGAAGTCCTGGTCCTTCGCCGTTTCGGCCGAGAACCCACGCAGACGCTCGGCCAGCTCGGTGCCTTCACCGACCTGGGTGACATGGGCCTTCAGACCATTGATCTTGTCGTCAAAGGTATCGGTGATGTCGATCCAGATGTCTGGCTTGTCGGTGCCGAAGTACCAGATCTCGGCTGTTTTGTGTGGTTCCAGTCCCGAAGCGAGATGGTCCGGATAGTAGAGGTGATCGCGAGCGGTCGGGTAGACGGCGTCGTGAGTGGCCATGCCGACGGCCCGGTGATCCGGGTGCAACGCATAGGGGCGGAACGGATCGTGCGTGACGAGCACGTCGGGCCGATAGGTGCGGATCAATCGGGTGATCTTCTCGCGCAGAGCCAGATCTGGAACGACCGACCCGTCCGGTTCACGCAGGAAGACCACTTCGGAGACGCCCAATCGTCTGGCCGACTCCAGTTCTTCCTGTTCACGCGTGGCCGCCAGCACATTGGGGGTGAAGCTACGGTCGGAGGTGCCCCGGTCACCCGATGTGACCTGGATGAGAATGACCTTCTTGCCTTCTTTCACAAACTTCGCGACTGTCCCGCCTGATGGGAAGTCGAGATCGTCGGGGTGGGCCACCACCCACATGTATGTCTGGTAATCCTGCTCTGCCGTCGGTTCCGCGGACATGCGCTCTCCTGATCCCGTACTTGCGGCACAATGCCGCCGTTCGATCGTGCCGGATATCCTATCCTGAAATCCGCGTTCTGACGCTAGCCACAATCGAGTCTTCCGGGATTTCCTCCTGCTCTCCTGTCGCAAGGTTGCGCAGTTGCACGACATTCCGGCTCAGATCGTCGCGTCCGGCGATGACTGCCCAGGGGATACCGCGCCGTGCACCGTACTTCATCTGGTCACCCAGGCCTCGATTCGTCAGCAGTGACAAGTCGGTCGCGACACCGGCGGCGCGTAACTCACTGGCAATCCGGCCGTTCTCGCGCAGGGTGTCCGGGAACGTGGCCACGATCACCTCAGCCACAGATCCGGCTGCCGGAAGCAGCCCGAACTCGGCGATGACCTCCAGGATTCGCTCCAGCCCCAGTGAGACCCCGGTGGCCGGAACGTCCCGGCCGAGGAAGGAGCCGATCAGACCGTCGTAGCGGCCGCCCCCGGAGACTGATCCGATCCTGGGTTCCTCCACCACCGCTTCGAAGACTGGGCCGGTGTAATAGTCGATGCCGCGCGCCAGGGAGAGATCGATCCGCCAGGAGGTCGCCGGTACTGCCAGGTCTTCCAGGGCCGTGACCAACAGGCGCAACTCATCGATTGCGAGTTGGCCGCCGGGAATGGCCGCCAGGTCTCGCTCCGCAGCGTCCAGCAGCTCAGCATTGCTGCCTGTTTGCGACACCAGGTTCACAACTTGCCGGGCCGCGTCGGAAGCGACACCAGCTTTCTCCAGTTCAGCCGTGACGCCATTCGGGCCGATCTTGCCCAGCTTGTCGATTGCCCGGAACACCGTCGGCGCCAGGTCGGAGGGGACTCCGGCGAGCAGGGCCATCGCTTCGAGCAGCTTCCGGTGGTTGATCAGGATGACCGCCTGCGAGAGATTGACCCGATTCAATGCCTCGGAAAGGACGCTGATACACTCGGCGTCTGCCAGCATCGAAGGCGATCCAACGATGTCCGCGTCACACTGCCAGAATTCGCGGAATCGGCCCCGTTGAGGTTTCTCCGCCCGCCAGACCGGGGCAATGTGATACCGCTTGAATGGCAGCACCGATTCCTGCTGGTGCATTGCCACGTATCGCGCCAGTGGCACCGTCAGGTCGTAGCGAAGTCCGATTTCCCGGTCTCCCTGGTCGAGAAAGTGGTACATCAGCTTCTCGTTCTCGCCCGCTTTCCCTGTCAGAATCTCCATGTATTCCAGGGCCGGAGTGTCGAGCGGTTCGAAACCGTGATTGGCAAACACCTCCCGGAAAATCGAGATGACCTGCAGGCGGGTGCGCATCAGGTCGGGTGTGTAGTCACGAAATCCCTTGAGGATTTGAGGTTTACGGTTGCTCACGGGTATCAGTGCTCCAGGATTGATGATTGGGAAGATCGCTATTTGCGTATTTCGTGGACCACGTGGCCCAGTTCGGGGCCGATCAATTTTTCCATCGCCAGCTTCACGGCATTTGACGATCCCGGCGTGCTGAAAACTGCAGTTCCGTTGCTCACGCCCGCAATCGCCCGTGAAAGCATCGCGGCCGCTCCAATCTCCTGGAACGAGAGCATCCGGAATATCTCGCCGAAACCGTCGAGCCGCTTCTCAAGCAGCCCATTGATCGTGTCGAACGTGTTGTCCCGGCCGGCGATGCCGGTCCCACCATTCGTGACGATCGCGTCGATCGCGTCGTTGGCGATCCAGCCTTCCAGCGTCGAGCGAATTCGGTCCGGGTCATCCGGCACGATCTCGTAGGCGGCAATCTCGTGACCCCGCCAGATCAGATTCTGGCGCACCAGTTCCCCGCTGCGATCTTCATCCTTCGTTCGGGTGTCGCTGATGGTCAACACGGCGACGTTGACAGACGAGGGGGCCTCCTGGCGATGCTGCTCGGAGGAAACCGATCCGGGTCCGGTCGTTTCGAATTCGGCAAAGGGATGCATCGGATCGACTCCTGCGGGCATGTGATGAAAGGGGGTCAGTCAACTGGCCACGAACCAGCCCCGATGGTACCAGAGCTGTTCTCAACTGCCATCGCCGCCAGCCTGGCTCGCGCAGTCAGCACGTCGTCTGGTATGTCCACTCTGTGTGGTCGATGCTGGTAGGCATACAGGAGGCCACAGATTGCAGCCACCGCGTAGAGCGCCCAGGCTGCCACCGCCAGCGCATTGCTCGTCGCTTGCGACTGCCGCTCGGCGATCAGCACCAGCACGGTGGCCACCGTGGCCGACACGACTCCAATGGTGACCGGACCTGCTCTCCATCGCCGCGAGGTCGTTGCTCGAGTGGCGTCGCGGGATAACCAGGCCAGCCGCGCGCGCGCCCGTTCGCGGTCATCGGTGGCCAGTGCCACATCCCAGGCGGAAACCGCGTCTGTCCAGTGGCCCGCCAATGCATGGTCATCGCCGCGTTCCAGGTCGGACAGTGCCTCCTGGGCGGTCGGTGTCAATGTGGTCGGTGATTGAGGACGAGGTTCCATCGTCAGCCAGTCACGATGGCATTGACGTAATGCTGGACCTCGGGCGGACCGTCATCCCGGTACGTGATTGCTACCAGGTCACATCGCCAGAACAAGTCGGCATACTCGGGATGTTGCTGCATGAACCATTCTCCGGCGTTGAGCAGTCGACGTCCCTGAACTCTGGAAATGGCCTGCTCGGCCCGACCTGCGGCATCGCCCTGCCGCGCCTTCACTTCCACGATCACCAGGCAGTCGCCATCTCGCATCACCAGGTCGAGTTCGCCCGACCGGGACCGCCAGTTGCGTTGGACCAGGTTGTATCCCTGGCCAATCAAATATTCCAGGGCCAGATCTTCGCCTCGTGTGCCGCGGGCCCGCGTCGACTCAGGAGCCATCAAGACTTCTCCTGACGGGCGCGAAACTGCGCCGGTGCTGGGGACATGGACCGTGGACCTGCAGGGCAGTCAGGTGCGCTGCGACGCCGTAGCCCTTGTGCCGGTCGAAGCCATAGACTGGCCAATCGGCATGCATGCCAACCATCAGCCGGTCGCGGGTTACCTTTGCCACGATCGATGCTGCCGCGATTGAGAGGCTCTGGGCATCACCGTCAATCACGCCGATTTGGGGGGTATCCAGGTCAAGGGTCACCGCATCGATCAACAGCATGTCGGGTTCGGTGGTCAGGGCCATGACCGACCGCTCCATGGCTGCCCGGTTGGCTGGATTGATCCCGATCGCATCGATTTCGTCCGGCTCGACCATGCCGATCCCGACGTGGATTCCAGCGGCGTGGATCGTGTCGCAGATCAACTCGCGCCGCCGGGCCGTGATCGTCTTCGAATCGCGAATCAGGGCCTTGACCTCGATCCAGGAAGCCTGGGCATTGGCTTCGTCGGGCAATATCACCGCGGCCGCTACCAGCGGACCAGCCAGCGCTCCCCGTCCCACCTCATCGACGCCGGCGATGGTGGTGTATCCGCCGTCCCAGAGTTGGCGTTCCCAGGAGAGCAGGTCGATGGGTTGGCGGCGTGCATCCGGCATATGCTTGATCCAGCGGATGGGTACGAAAATGGCCCGAGGCAGAAACCTCGGGCCATTCTACCAGTCAGGAAACGTCGATCCTGCAGCCGGACTAGCGGGGCGATGCGCTCTTGCTCAGGTCACGGCGGCGCTCGACGATGCGGGCAGCCTTGCCGGTGCGGCCACGGAGGTAATAGAGCTTGGCGCGGCGAACGCGACCAAACCGGGTCACCTCGATCTTGTCGATGCGGGGGGAGTGGAGCAGGAAGGTTCGCTCGACACCAATGCCGTGGGCAGCAATGCGGCGCACGGTGAAGTTTTCGTTGATGCCACCGCTCCGGCGCCGGATTACGACACCCTCGAACACCTGCACGCGCTCGCGGGTACCTTCGACCACCTTGGCGTGCACGCGAACCGTGTCACCAGGGCCGAATTCGGGCACATCGGACTTGAACTGTTCCTCTTCAAGGGAACGAATCAGTTGGGCAACCATGATCCCAGATCCTTCTCGTTATTGTGGTCTGGCCTGGTGCCAGCCGATTCACGCGATTTCAACAATGCCAAAGTGATTCAAGCGCACAACCATCGTCCCGGCTGCGCGCGGGCATCGCTCATTGTATCAACCGTTTGTCGTATACGTCCAGCGCTTGATACATGGCCCGATTTACGGACCTAGACGGCGGCGGGCAGGACATCCAGCACTTCGGCCGCCACCTCATAGCGCCCGAACGATGGCATCAGGTAGACGCCCTGCGAGAGGGGAACGAGATCCTCCAGCAGTTCCTGTGCCATCCTTACGCCTTCCGCCCGGCCCTGGGGCCCTGCCAGCCGCATGCGTTCACGGGCGCGATCCGTCAGCGTGATCCCCGGCACCTCATTGTGAAGGAACTCGGCGTGGCGCGAACTTTGTAGCGGCAAGATCCCGACCATCACCGGCACAGGCAGGCTCGTCTCGCCAAATACCTTCAGGAATTTGGTCCAGACGTCAACGTCGAAGATCGGCTGTGTCATCACGAAGTGGGCCCCGGCTTCCAGCTTCGCGTGGAGCCGCCGGGCTTCGTCCTCCAGGTCCGGTTTGGTTGGGTCCACCGCGCAGGCAATGGTGAATCGTGCTGGGCGCCCGATTGACTCGCCAGCGATGTCCTCGCCGTTGTTCATCCGGTCGATGATGCGGACCAGGCCGATCGAGTCGACATCGAACACGGCGCTGGAGTTTGCATAATGCCCAAGGCTCGGCGGATCCCCGGTCAGGGCCAGCACGTTCCGGACACCGGCCGCGTGCGCCCCCAGCAGTTCCGACTGGAGTCCCATCAGTGACCGATCGCGAGTCGTGAAGTGGATGATCGTCTCGACGCCCACCTCGTGCTGGATCAGGTAGCACAACGTCATCGCGCTCATTCGCACGCGGGCCATCGGCGAGTCGGCCACGTTGATCGCATCGACGCCTGCCGCCTTGAGCAACCTGGCGCCTTCGATTGCCTTCTGCGGATTGAGGCCTTTCGGTGGGTCGATTTCCACGCACTTAAGAAATGTGTGACTCCCGAGCTTGCCTGCCAATTCGGTCGATTCGTCGAGATCCATCACGGTCGTCGCCGCTGCGTCACGTGCCGGGAAGGTGATGATCGCCGTGTTCTCGGTTGGTGCCGCGCCGTTGATCTCGTCGACTACCACCCGCATGGCCGCGATGTGAGCTGGTGTGGTCCCGCAGCATCCGCCCACCAACCGCGCTCCCGCGTCGACAGCCTTGCGCGCGAAGTCGGCGAAGTATTCGGGGGAGGAGCTGTAGACAAGCCGTCCACCGGTTGTTGTAGGCCAACCGGCATTTGGCATGGCCGCGAGATACGGGTGCTTGACCTTCTTGGGCAGTTGGTCGATTGCGTCTCGCATGCGGGCAATCACTTGCACCAGGCGCTGCGGCCCAACCGAGCAGTTGGCACCGATCACATCGACATTGCGCTCGACCAGGGCGTGGACCACGTCCTCCGGAGTGCTTCCGGTGAGTGTGCGGCCGTCCTCGCCGAAGGTCATCATCGCCACGATCGGCAAATCAGAACTCGCCTGGGCTGCATCGATCGCAGCCTCCATTTCATCCAGGCTACCCATGGTCTCGATCACCAGTAGATCAACGCCGGCTTCGAGCAGGTACGAGACCTGTTCGGTGAAGGCGTCACGAACCTCCTGGACCGAAAGCATGCCGATCGGTTGCAGCGTGCGCCCGGTCGGGCCGATCGAACCGGCGACCAGCACGGGCGAACCGCTGATCTCGCGTTCCTCGCGGGCCAGGCGCACGCCCCGCTTGTTCAGATCGCGCACCTGACTCTCCAGGCCGTGTTGGGCCAGGCGGAACCGGTTCGCTCCAAACGTGTTCGATTCGACAATGTCGGCACCGGCGGCGATGTATTGTCGATGAACGCCGGCAACGTCGTTGGCCTGAGTGCTGTTCAGGTGTTCCAGGCACTCGTCTGCCGTGTGGCCGGTATCGAACAACATGGTGCCCATGGCGCCGTCTGCAAGGACGACACCCTGGGCGAGCCGGTCGAGGAGGGGATGGGCCATGGGACTACTCTTGCCTTACTTGTGTTTACCGGAACGCCGGCTGGCGCGGACTCGGATCGTATCCGTGCTGAGCATACCAGTCCTGTCCTGACGTGGCCTGCATCAATCGCGGTCCAACCACAATTGAAAGGGGTGGAACTGGATCGGATTGCGCTTCTTTGCCAACCTTGGCTCCGGAGGTACTGAGCGCGCCAGGCGAACTGGTTTGAATTGTAGAAGTGGCGGCCGGTGACGATACACAGGTCTGGAGCGGGGTCTGAGTGGCAAGCTGGCGATTGCAGGACCGGAACACATCTTTCAATCTCTCCCTCCTTTCCATCCTGGATGTGGAACTTTCGCTAGGTGTCATCGGTGACGGCTCGGGCCTGCGGTGCCGTCTATCCATTCGTACGCATCGAAGAGGCGTCGTCTCGCTACAAGGGACGAAATTCCTGGTACGCACAGCTGGAGAAACGAGAAACGGACCAGGTGAAGAAGGCGGTGGGTTGTGAGTCGGGCTGGCGAGTTGGCCGGGCATGTGATTGACGCCTTCGGGCCGATCGCGGTACATTCCCGCGATTGAGCGAACGTACAGCGCCGTGCGTTCCGGCCCATTCACCCGGTGAATGGTGCGCCCAAACGCCAACCGCCCTCGTTCAGCCAGGAACCAGTTCAAATGACCGTCCGCGAGGCCTCCGAGACCGTCGATCAGTCAGTCATATCCTCCGCCAGCACCCGGCGTGGGGTGATCATGCCGATTGGTGGAGCCGAGGACAAATTCAACGACAAGATTATTCTCTCCACGTTTGCCCAGCTGGCTGGAGGCAAGCACGCGCGCATCGTCATCGTGCCCACTGCCTCTTCCATCGAAACGGCGGGTCTGCGCTACAAAGCGATCTTCCTGGGTATGGGCGTTGAGGAAGCCGAGGTCATCTTGATTGGGTCGCGCGAAGACGCCAACGATCCACGCCTGATCGAGGACGTTTCTCACGCCACTGGTATCTTCCTCACCGGCGGCAACCAGATGCGGCTTTCGGCGATGATCGGCGGTACGCTCTTCGAGCAATACGTGCGTGAGGCCAACCAGCGCGGCGTGATCGTCGCTGGTACCAGTGCGGGGGCGTCGATTCTCTCCGCCCATATGGTTGCCCTGGGCGCCAGCGGTGAAACACCCAAGCTCCGCATGGCCCAGATGGTGGCCGGGTTTGGGCTGATCAGTAACGTGATCATCGACCAGCACTTCCGCCAGCGCGACCGGATTGGTCGACTGTTGGCCCTGGTCGCGTCCAACCCCGGTCTGCTTGGTATCGGCGTGGACGAGGACACTGCCGCCATGATCGACGACCAGGGCGTGATCGAAGTTATCGGGCGCCACTCGATCACCATCGTCGATGGTTCCGAAATCTTCAGCGACATCTTCCAAGTCAAGGCGTACGGCGAAATCACCGTCAGCAATGCCCGGCTCCACGTTCTCACCCCTGGCCGCCGGTTCGACATGAAGAGCCGCAAACTCATCGTTGGCTGATTGAAGCCTTCGCCTGGTGTGGAGCACCAGGACCTGGACCATGCGCGGTCACGGTCCGTTGGCGACGTTGATGCATGCAGCCGAACTCCTCTCGACCGTCCATCAGGAAGCCGAATCCTGTGACTGGGCATGCTAGCCCTTGCCCGAACATGGCAGTTTGACGCACCATGAACGGTATTCCGTTGACCTGTCGCGTCACATCGGTGGTGGCAGGCCGATCGTCAGGCAGTCAGGCACCCATGCCGGGTGTCGGGTTGGCGAACCGGAAACATACGTGGCGATTCATATCGAAGCTGGCCATTCGGCGGTGGAGGGGTGTGCGGTGCTTGAGATTCGCGAAACGACCGTCTACCGGGGGCCGAACATCTGGGCCAGGATGCCGGCCATCAATCATGTGGTCGACATTGGCGAACTGGAGGAGCGCCCCTCCAACAAGATTCCGGGATTCTACGAAGCACTCGTCGAGTTGATTCCGTCTCTCTACGATCATGGCTGCTCCATCGGCAAGCCTGGCGGGTTCCTCAAGCGCCTGCGCGAAGGAACCTGGATGGGCCACGTGATGGAACACGTTGCGCTCGAAATCCAGAATCTTGCTGGCGCCGAAGTTGTGCGCGGCAAAACTCGCAGCACGGGCGAGAAGGGTGTCTACAACGTCACCTTTCAGTTTGACCAGGAAGATGTTGGCCTGGCCGCAGGCAAGCTGGCACTTCGGTTGCTCAACCATCTGGTTTACGACACCGAACCCGAGTTTGATTGGGGCTCTGAACTGGAGTCGGTCATCAAGCTGGCCGAGCGTCTTGCGTACGGTCCTTCCACCGGCGCCATCGTTCAGGAGGCTGTGCGCCGCGGCATTCCGGTCCTCCGCCTCGACCCGCGCCGTTCGCTCGTGCAGTTGGGTCATGGCAAGTACCAGCGCCGCATCTGGGCCACCGTCACCTCTGACACCGCCAATATCGCGGTCGATGTGGCCAAGAACAAGGAACTGACCAACCGCCTGCTGCACGAGGTCGGGATTCCCGTTCCGCGCGGGCTTGAGGTCACCACGGTCGAGGAAGCCAAGCGCGGCGCGCGCCGCCTGGGCTTTCCTGTCGTCCTGAAACCGGCAGATGGCAATCACGGTCGCGGCGTCTGCATCAATCTGTCCAGCGAAGACGAGGTCGAGGAGTTCTTCCCGGTCGCCCACCGAGAGAGCCGTTCGGGCCAGGTCATTCTCGAAACGTTCATCACTGGCAAGGACTACCGCATTCTCGTCGTCGACAACCAGATCGTGGCCGTGGCCGAACGCGTTCCGGCGCACGTGCTGGGTGATGGTGAGCACACCGTTCGCGAGCTGATCGAGATCACCAACGCTGATTCGCGGCGTGGCGTCGGCCACGAGAAGATCCTCACCCGCATTTCCGTTGACGAGCAGACCATGGAGGTGCTCGAACGAGCTGGCATCGGGCTGGATGATGTACCCGAACCTGGCCTCTTCGTTCAGCTCAAGCTTACCGGCAACATGAGCACCGGTGGAACGTCGATCGACCGGACTGATGACATCCACCCCGACAACATCGAAATTGCCCGGATGGCGGCCATGGTTGTCGGGCTGGACATCGCCGGGATCGATTTCATTGCCGAAGATATCTCCCAGTCCGTGCGGCAAACCAGCGGTGCCATCGTCGAGGTCAATGCCGGTCCTGGCTTCCGCATGCACACCCATCCCACCGAGGGGCACCCGCGCCATGTTGGCCGCGCCGTGGTCGACATGCTCTTTCCACGTGGGTCTGCGTCTCGTGTGCCGATCATTGCCGTCACTGGTACCAACGGCAAGACGACCACCACCCGCATGATTGCCCACATCATGAAGACTGCTGGCAAGAAGGTGGGTCTCACCACCACTGACGGCATCTACATCGATGGTCAGCAGATCATGGCTGGTGACATGAGCGGCCCCACCAGTGCCCGCATGGTGCTGAAGAACCCCACCATCGATTACGCCGTGCTGGAGACGGCTCGGGGAGGCATCCTGCGTTCGGGCCTCGGCTTCGATCGCTGCAACATTGCTGTCGTCACCAATGTGACTGCCGATCACCTTGGCCTCAAAGGTGTCGATACCATGGCCGAACTCGCTCGAGTCAAGGCGGTGGTCCCCCAGAGTGTGCTCCGTGACGGTGCGACGGTGCTCAATGCCGACAATGAGTGGACGGTCGACATGACCCGCTCGTCTCGTGGCGAGATCATCTTCTTCGCCATGAACGAAGACAATCCCATTCTCCACGACCATTTCCGCGAGCGTGGCCGGGCAGTCGTCCTTCGCGAAACCCGCCAGGGAGACATGATCACCATCGTCGAGCATCGGCGCGAGACGTCGTTGCTTCTCGCCAGCCAGATCCCGGCGACCTTCGAGGGGCGCGCCCGCGTCAACATTGCCAACGCGATGGCGGCGGCCAGTGCCGCCCTGGCTGACGACGTTTCACTGGACTACATCCGCCAGGCGCTCCGGACCTTCACAAGCTCGTTCTTCCAGACGCCTGGCCGATTCAACATGGTTGATCTCGGTGGCAAACGGGTAGTGGTTGACTATTGCCACAACCTGGCGGGCCTGGAGGCCATGGCCGATTTCGTCCAGCGCATGGGTGCCGAGTCCACCGTCGCTGTCATCAGCATGCCGGGTGACCGCTCTGACGATGACATCCGGGGGTTTGGCGAACTGGCCGGCAAGACCTTCGACCAGATCGTCATTCGTGAAGATGACAACACGCGTGGCCGCAAATCTGGCGAGATCGCCGATATGCTCGCGACCTCGGCCGTCGACTCGGGCTTCGACCCCGGGAAGGTTTCAATCCACCTGGATGAAATGGATGCCGTGCAAAAGGCGCTGGAGGTCTCCGACAAGAGTGACCTTGTCGTGCTCCTGGTCGATAAGCCGGCCAAGGTCTGGGAGATGCTGACCAGTTCGGGTGCTTCAGCGCTATAGAGCGGTTCCCAGAAGCGCAGTCACCTGCGGCACCTGGAGGGGAGCCCACTCGGGAGCCGGATCGTGTTGTCAGGCATGGGACTGGCGGCTGCCTGGGACTTCCACACTGACCCTGGGAAGCGCGTCCTGCGCCAACGCCTTTTTCGTACCGGAGAAGGGGTTGGGTTCCGTAGACCCACGCTATGTTTGGAGTCACTCGCGGGGTGAATGGATTGAACGAGGTCGATGACAGCTGACCTACCCGCCTGATTCTTCGACCTCTTCCGGCGTTGCCCGGTAGGTGATGAGGCTGGGAATCAGCCGGACCATCACCAGGCACCCCAGCACGGTCGCCAATCCGCCAAACGCAACCGCAAACTGTGGTCCGAAAGCGCTCGCCATCACACCTGAGCGCAATTCACCCAGTTGCGGCCCACCCTTGGCGAATGTTGAATGCGCGGCCGCGATTCTTCCCCGGAACTCCGGTGGGGTCACCAGGTTCCGAATCGAGTGCCGCATCGCCATGCTGATCGCATCCGCCGCCCCGCTCCCGGCAAGCAGCAGGAGCGAAAGCCACACGACCGTCGACATGCCGAACCCCATGATGCAGAGCCCAAACGCGATGATCGCGGTCACGATCGCCAGCCCGGGTCGCTCGGGAATGGGCAACGCACTCATGATCAGGCTGCCGATCACCGCGCCAGCTGCCGGTGCGCCCAGCAGGAGCCCAAGACCATCTGGTCCCAGCTTCAGGATGTCTTCGGCAAAAAACGGGTACAGCACGGTGCTCGCGGCGAAGAACGTCGCAATGAAGTCCAGGGTCATGATCGAGAGCAGGATCGGGGTCGTCCACAGGAACTTGAGGCCGTCGATTACGGCGGTGACACCGTTTGCCGTGCCAATCACGATGTTCTCCCGCACAGTGATCAGGATTGCCGCGATGATCACTGCCACGAACGACACTGTCCCGACCGCATAGGCCGAGGCTAGCCCGAATGTGCCAATCAGGACACCGCCCAGTGCCGGACCGCCAATCTGCGCGGTTTGCATTGCCAGGTTGAGCACGGTTGCGGCGCCGGCGATTTCTTCCCGGGGAACCAGGGCCGGGATGATCGCCTGCCGTGCCGGACCGGCGAAGGAATTGACCGATGACGCCACGAACGTCACCCCGTAGATGATCGCCACCGACGTCACGTCCATCATCGTCGTGAGGAGCAACACGCCGGTCGTCAGCATCAACAGGATGTGCGTCACGATGAGGATCGTCCGCCGGTCGCGCCGGTCGGCAATCAGCCCACCATACAGGCCAAAGAAGATGACCGGAATGAACCGGAACAATCCCAGCAGGCCGAGTTGGAAGGCATCACCCGTCAGCTCGAAGATCTGCCAGGTGATTGCCACATTCTGAATTTGGGCGCCGAGCACCGCAATGCTGTCCGCAATCCACAGCATCCGGAAGTTGCGATGGCGCAGGGTCTGCAAGGCATTGGATCGCGGATTGGACATCCTGACTCCTGGGGCAACACCGACCGGTCGGTTGGCTGGACAATCGAAAGACCGAGGTCGCGACCCCGGTCTTCTTCCCCAGACTCACGCCTACATGCGACGAGTCCTGATCGTCAGGACTGCCCCACCGGTTGAGCCGGGGGGCTGATAAAGTCGTGCAGGTAGCATGGATGCACAGATGCCAGGTTGCTCAATGTGGTGACCAGCTTTGTCAATCATTTGCGGAGACGCTGAGTTTCACGCTGCGGATCGTATGACCCAGCTGACCTAGGTGTCAAGCCTGAACATCTGGTTGGTCGTTGCATGACGACGTATCAGGCTGCCTCCGCCGG
>CAZNQC010000046.1:0-19945 GCA_964574825.1 uncultured Sphaerobacteraceae bacterium
GGCGCTAAGAGTTCGCACGAATCTGGGCGAGACGTTCGCACGGTTCTTCACTCGCTAGCCCGAGACGACCACCATATCCATGCGTACGTACACATGGATATGGTGCATCTTTGTCGCGCGTTGCGCGCGACAACACGCGAGCGGTCTTAGCCGCGTTCATGCTCCAGCAACGCCAGGAGCAGGGTCGCGGCGCGTTGGGGCGTGATCGCCTTCGCCAGAATCTCGTCGACCATCATCGGGAACAAGCCGCTCCGGGCGGGGTCGCTCGCCTGCTTGAGTAATTCGTACTGCAGGTGTTCGGCCAGCTGCGTCACGGCTGCCTGGCGACGACGGCGGTCGAGTTCACCCGTTTCGGCAATCCAGGCGCGATGCAGATCGATCGCGGAAACCAGATCAGCGATGCCCTCACCGGTGATCGCGCTCGTCTTGACCACGGGAGGCTGCCAGGTCTTCGTCCCCGGCTCGGCCGGAACGAGGGTTTGCATCCGACGCAGATCCCGGGCGAGATCGTTCGCCTCGGGACGGTCGGCCTTGGTCACCACGATGATGTCGCCGATCTCCAGGGCACCAGCCTTCAGGGTCTGCACGCTGTCGCCCATACCCGGCACCTGAACGAGCAGGGTCGTCTGGGCCAGTTGGGCGATGGCGACTTCATCCTGCCCTGTCCCGACCGTTTCGATGATGATCGGATCGAATCCGGCCGCATCGAGCACGGCGACCGCCCCAAGCGTCGTCCGCGCCAACCCACCACCAAACCGGCGCGACGCCATCGACCGGATGAACACGTCGGGATCAGCGTGCCATTCCAGCATCCGGATCCGGTCGCCGAGCGTGGCCCCACCAGTCAGCGGGCTCGATGGGTCGATCGCGATCACGGCGACCCGCTTGCCAGCCGCGCGGTAGGCACGGATCAGTTCGTTGACCAGCGTGGACTTGCCACCGCCCGGAGGACCGGTGACCCCAATCAGGTGCGCCTTGCCGGTGTCCTCCAGCAGGTTTTCCAGCGCTTCTCGCCCGACAGCGTCGTCGTTTTCGACTCGGGTGAGCAGGCGCGCGATGGCGCCAGCATCTCCGGCTCGCACCCGGGCGGATAGGCTGCGATTGGGGATGGGCTCGGCCATGATCAGGCGACATCCTCGCGCACTGGCGCATGCTCGCGAATGAAATCGACGCAAACCGGCAAGGGCGTGCCGGGCCCGAACACCGCGGCGATGCCCATCTCCAGCACGAGCGGCACATCGTCGTCCGGAATCGTGCCCCCGGCGATCACCAGCGCATCGTCGCGGCCGACGGATTTCAACGCCTCCATGATCGCCGGGAAGAGTGTCATGTGCGCCCCGGACAGGATGGAAAGACCAACGACATCGACGTCTTCCTGCAGGGCTGCGTTGGCAATCATCTCCGGTGTCTGGAAGAGTCCCGTGTACACCACTTCGAATCCGGCATCGCGGAAGGCGCGCACCAGCACCTTGGCTCCCCGGTCGTGTCCATCAAGTCCCGGCTTCGCGACCAGAACGCGAATCGTCCTGTCAGTTGCAGGCGGGTTCTGCATCGACTCAGTTCCTCTCGTACGTATGAAAACCCTGGCCCGTCTTCCGCCCGAGCTGGCCAGCCGCCACCATTCGCTTGAGTAGTGGTGCCGGCAGGTAGCGGTCGCCCAGGTCGGCCTGGAGGACATCCATGATGCTCAGGCAGACATCGAGCCCAATCAGGTCGGCCAGGGCCAGGGGTCCCAGCGGATGGGACGCACCGAGCTTCATGGCAGCATCGATATCGTCCGCCGAAGCAACGCCCTCATCGAGCAAGGTGATGGCCTCATTGATCATCGGAATCAGCAGACGGTTGACGGCGAATCCCGGCGAATCCCTGATCTCCACCGGCGTCTTGCCCATGGCCCGAGCTACCTCGGTCACGGCGGCAACGGTATCGTCGGTAGTGCGAATCCCGCGGATGACTTCGACCAGAGCGAGCACGGGGACCGGATTGAAGAAGTGCATGCCCACCAGCCGCTCGGGATCGTCCAGCACGCCGCCGATGGCCGAGATCGAAATCGAGGACGTGTTGGTCGCCAGGATCGTGGCCGGATCGACGACTGCTTCCACTTCCCGGAAGACTTCGGCCTTGGTCGGAAACGATTCGGTCACCGCCTCGATCACCAGGTCACAGCCAGCCAGGTAGCCAATCTCGGTGGCGCCTTCGATCCGGCTCAGCACCGCGTCCCGCTCGGCATCCGTCAGTCGTTCCTTGCTCACCAAACGATCGAGGTTACTGGTGATCGCTTCCAGGCCCCGGTCGAGCCAGGTCGCGGCCTGGTCGACCAGCACCACCTCAAAGCCGGATTGGGCTGCCACCTGGGCGATCCCGGCACCCATCGTGCCGGCCCCTACCACGCCAATCGTCGCCACGGCGTCGGTCGTCATGGTCGTTCCTCCCCTACGGTGGCCACGGGCCTGGCGGCCAGTGGTTGGTTGGCCGGATCGTTGGCCACGTTCATCGTCTCGAGCACCCCCCGCTGGACCCACATCTCGGCCACCTCGGCGGCCCGCTCGATCACCGTCGGCAGGTCGGCTTCTTCGTCCGGCGCGAATCGCGAGAGAACGTGGGAAATCGTGGCACTCCGCCCCCGGCCAATGCCGACGCGCAGGCGCGGAAACTCGGTCGTTCCCAGGTGCTGGATGATCGACTTGAGGCCATTGTGCCCACCGGCACTGCCTTTCGCCCGCAGCCGGAGCTGCCCAAATGGCAGATCGAGATCGTCAACCACCACCAGCATGTGCTCAAGCGCTGGTTTGTACCACTGCACCGCCTCGCGCACGGTCACGCCACTGTCGTTCATGTAGGTCTGCGGTTCGATCAGCACCAGCTTGCCGTCGCCGAACCGTACTTCGGAAATCTCGCCCCGAAACCGCTTGCGTGATTCGGGTGCGCCAAGCCGCCGCGCCAGTTCATCAACCACGAAGAAACCGGCGTTGTGGCGCGTGTTGGCATATTTCGAACCAGGGTTGCCCAGCCCCACAATGAGCCGGGTCGAAGAGGCGGAAGCCATGTCTGGAGGGTCCTCTGGGGCGGGTGCGGTCCGCCGGGAGAAAAGGGAGGCGAGTCGCTGCATGATCGCTCCTGGCTGGATGGAATCGGACGGAATCCGCCCAACCGGCTGGCTGGAATGCGACAGACGGCCACCGAACCGCCGTATACTGCAGGGAGCATTGTGCCACGGTGGGTGAGGGCGCTGTTGTTGGCAGCCATTCGCTCCAACCCGCCAACGAGATCGACGAACCAGGAAGACACCACATGAATCTCATGGGAATTGGCCCGCAGGAGATGATGATCATCGCGGTGATCGCGTTGCTGGTCTTTGGACCAGGCAAGCTTCCCGAGGTGATGGGTCAGGCGGGGAAGATGGTCCGTGACTTCCGCCGGATGTCGGCTGAGTTGAGCGGCGAATTCGAGAAGACGATTGCCGAGGCGCGTGACGCCACCAGCGGGTTGACCGCCGAGCTGGGCGGGATGTCCAAGGAAGTCAATTCCATCACCAACAGCGTGAAGAAGGATCTTGGCGTCAAGAACACCCGCACCGGTGCCAGCGGCACGAAGTCGACCGGCAGCAAGTCGTCCACCTCAAGGTCCTCCACGGGCAGCAAGACGACCGGCGCGAAGTCCTCAACCAGTTCGTCGAAGTCGTCCACCACCTCCACGAACAAAACCGGCAGCAAGGCCAGTTCGACCACCAGCGCAAAGTCCGGCACCACCTCAACCGTGACGAAGAAGCCGGTCACGCCGGTGGCAACCCGTGAAGACCCCACCGCCGATGTCTTCCTCTACGAGCCGAAGCCAATCGAACGCTCGAAGCGCAGCCGCAAGGCCGTGCCGTCGATCATCGCCGACCCCACCCCGCGCGTTTCCGACATCGTGAGCGCCGACGTCGAAGAGGTGGTGGTTGTGACGAGCGCTCCGGCAGATGATGCCATTGCCCGGGCACGCCAGCGGCGCCGCAACGCCGGGTACGCCCGCGCTTCGGCCTAGCGATCGCGATGACGGTTTCCCCCGCACAAACCAGGCCGGCGCCAGCGGTGCCGGCCGCTCCGGCGCTGGCCAGCAGTGAAGCGCTCGGTGGCCGATTTCGCTTCGACCTGCTGCTTGAAGACCCCGCCACCCTGGCCCGCCGCGGCCAGATCACGACCACCCGGGGCGTGATCCAGACGCCGGTTTTCATGCCGGTGGGAACCCAGGCCACGGTCAAGACACTCGATCCACGCGAAGTACGCCAGACCGGTGCCCAGATCATCCTGGCCAACACCTACCACCTCATGCTGCGACCTGGCGTGGACCTGATCCGGGCCGCTGGTGGACTGCACCAGTTCATGGGTTGGGCTGGCCCGATCCTCACTGACAGCGGGGGATTCCAGGTCTTCAGCCTGGCGGCCAACAACAAGGTCACCGAAGAGGGCGTCACCTTCGCCTCCCACATCGACGGCTCACGCTGGACGATGACGCCTGAGTCCGTGATCGCGCTGCAGCTGGGCTATGGCTCCGACATCATGATGCAACTCGATCATGTCCTGGGATTGCCGGCCGAACGACGAGCGATCGAAGACGCCACCGACCGCAGTGCCCGCTGGCTCGAACGGGCCGTGATTGCCTATCGCGAGCAGAACGGCCCCGAGTCCCGCTCGGTGCTCTTCGGGATTCAACAAGGCGGCATGGACGCAGATCTGCGGATTCGGAGCGCCCGCCAGGTTTCCGCCATGGATGTGGCCGGCTGCGCCGTCGGCGGTCTCAGCGTCGGCGAACCGAAACCGGTGATGGCCGAAATGCTGGAGATTTCCACACCAGAACTCCCGCGCAACAAACCCCGCTACCTGATGGGCGTGGGATCGCCGGAGGATCTCTGGCACGGCGTCGCCCGGGGCATCGATATGTTCGATTGCGTACTGCCGACACGCGCTGCCCGCAACGGAGCGCTGTTCACCCCGGATGGCCGCATCACCATTACCAACGCCCGGTTCAAGGAGCAGCACTCGCCGGTTGACGAAACCTGCGACTGCGATGCCTGCACCCGGTTTACCGCCGCCTACATCCATCACCTGTTCCGGGCCGGGGAAATCTTCGGCATGCGGCTGGCGTCTGTACATAATCTTCGCTTCCTGGCTCGCCAGATGGAGGAGATTCGCTCCGCCATCGAGACGGGCACCTTCGCCTCCGCGCTGGCCGAATTCGATGCACGGTACCTGCCAACCGGCACCCGGGGCCGGGCCGCGATGCCCGCATTCGATCTGGAGACGAGCGCATGAGTGAGTCACGGCGACGGCGTCCCCCCTGGTCCGAACCGGTTCTGGAGGATCGGGAAGGGGAGGGCTGGTACCGTCCCGAATTCGATCCGGAACGTGAAGGCGCGATCGCGGTCGGGATCGACATCATCGAAATCGCCCGCATCCAGCGCACCTATGACGACTTTGGCGAACGCTTCCTCAATCGCGTCTTCACCGAGCGCGAACGCGAGCGCTACCGCGGACGCGTCAATGAACTGGCGGCTCGGTTCGCCGCCAAGGAAGCAACATCCAAGGCGCTCGGCACCGGCATTGTCGGCATTCGCTGGCGAGAGATGGAAGTGTTGCCCAATCGTCGGGGGAAACCGGTGCTGATCCTGCACGGTCGCGCGGCAGAACGGGCCCGCCAGTTGGGCTTGACTGATTTCAGCGTATCCCTGACACATTCCCGCAGCGATGCCATGGCCTTCGTGGTGGCGACAGCACGACCAGCCCCGGCCGCCGCATCGATTCCACCCGTTCCCACACCCGCGGACGAATGATCCGCACGAGGTACGCAGTACATGGCTGAAACCGCACGGACCATCATCGACGAGGCGATGGCGCGAGACCTGCTCCCGGTGCGCGAGGCCGACACCCACAAATGGGATGTCGGTGGCGTTATCGTGGTGGCGGGATCTCCGTCGTTCCCGGGTGCTGCCCTGCTCGCCAGTCGCAGCGCCGGCCGGGCCGGGGCCGGCATCGTCTACCTGGCCACGGGCCGGGGCGTCATCGGCAGCATCGCCTCTGCCATCCCTGAAGTCGCCTACATTCCACTCCCGGAAACGGAGTCGTCCAGCGGCGCGCGCCGGGCAGTCGAATCGATTCGCGAACACCTGCCCCGCACGAGCGCGATGGTGATCGGCCCTGGACTGGGCGCAGACGATGCCAGCGACACCTTCCTGGCCACACTCTTCGGCTTCGGCGGCACGTCGGAACAGGCGCGCGGGCGCATGGGCTTCGGCAGCGACACGGGATCGACACCGGTATCCGAGACTGCCGCCAACTCGATCTTTGCCGACTCGGATGTCAATCTCGTGATCGATGCTGATGGCCTTAACTGGCTGGCGAAGCAGGACTCGTGGTGGGAGAAATTTCCGGCCCAGCGAGTTGTGCTCACCCCGCACCCCGGTGAGATGTCCCGTCTGCTCGACCGGCCAATCGAAGAAATCACCGCCGACCCGGTAGGCACTGCCCGGGAGGCTGCACTCCGGTGGCAGCAGGTGGTGTTGCTCAAGGGCGGCCAGGCCGTGGTCTCGAATGGCGAGACGACGATAGTCGCCGACCTGGCAGCTGCCTCGCTCGCCACGGCAGGAAGTGGCGACGTGCTGGCCGGAACGGTCGGCGGCTTGCTTGCCCAGACCCGTTCACCATTCGACTCGGCGACCCTCGCCGTGTACGTCGGCCCCCGCGCGGCGTTACGGGTGGAGGACCGCTTCGGCGTCCTCGGTGTCGTCGCGCCGGATCTGCCGGACTCGATTGCCAACGAACTCGCCCTGCTGGCGAACTGACCCGCACGGGATGGGGGTCCCGGCCAAGGAGAGAACCTGATGACCGACAACACGAACGATACGCAGAATCAGGGTGTCGACCCCCTGGTCACACACATCATGCGGACCGACGTCCCGACGATCGGCCCCGGTGCCACAATTGGCGAAACCGCTCGCATTCTGGTGGAGCACGGCGTTCCCGGCGTGGCCGTGGTGGAGAACAACAAGGTCATCGGCATCATCACCGAAGCCGACCTGATCGCCCGCGAGGCCGACGTGGAAGTGCCAACGCCGGTGCCGTTCCTCGATGCCATCTTCATGGCCGATGCCGGTCCCGACTTTGCCGAGGAAATGCGCAAGGTCACCGCCGTCAACGCCCGCCAGCTGATGACGTCACCGGTGATCAGCATCCGCGACAGCGCCACCCTGACCGAAGTGGCGACGCTGATGGTCGACCGCCGGATCAACCCGATTCCGGTGCTGAACGACGACCTGCAGGTGGTGGGACTCGTCTCCCGCTCCGACCTGGTGCGCATCATCTCGGCGCTCGAGAACCAGGTGTCGTCCGAGGATGGGGAAGATGCTCGCTAGTCCGGTCCGCTCCCTCTCCGAGATTGCCGCCGGGTGGAACGGCCGCCCCGTGGTGGCCATCACCGATCTCGACGCGGTGGCCGGCAACATCCGTGCATTGAAGGACCTGATCGGCCCGGAGCGCACGCTGATGACAGTCGTCAAGGCGAATGCCTACGGCTTCGGGGCGGTGCCACTGGCGAAGGCCGCCGTCGAGGCTGGGGCAGGAGCGTTGGGCGTTGCCACCGTCGACGAAGGCGTCGAACTCCGTTCAGCCGGAATCACGGATCTGCCGATCCTCGTTTTCGGAGCGATCGGGCGACACGAACGTGCTCGTGCGATCAGCAATCGCCTGGGCATCGTGGTCACCAATGCCGACTTCACGCGAGGACTGGCGCAGGTGGCAAAGGACTCGCTCTGGAAAGAGCCGGTTTCGGTGCACCTCAAGATCGACACCGGCATGCGCCGGTTCGGCGCTGCTCCCGATGAGGTTGTCGACCTGGCAAAGGTCATCACCTCCCTGCCGGAACTGCGCTGGGACGGTGTGATGACGCATCACGCCTCGGCCGACATGCCCGATCCGGCCTTCACGCACGGCCAGGCGGCCGTTTTCGATGCCTGCCTGGCCAACCTGCGCGCGGCCGGTTTCGAGCAGATTCCGACGCAGCACGTGGCCAACACCGCCACGACCCTGCGCTTCCCGGAGTATCACCGCGACATGGTGCGGTGCGGCATCGCCACCCATGGCCTGGAGCCGGACCCGGAGATGCCGCTGCCGATCGCGTTCCGCCCCACCACAACCATCCACGGCAAGGTCGCTCGCGTGTTCGACATCGCACCGGGTGACGCCGTCGGCTACGGGGGAACGTATTCGCCGGACCAGCCAGTGAAGGGTGCCCTGGTGGCGCTTGGCTACGCCGATGGCTACCGGCGAGCGCTTTCCAACACCGGATACATGGCCATTCGCGGCCAGCGGGCGGATGTCATCGGCCGGGTCAGCATGGACCAGTGCGTGATTCGCGTGCCCGACGGGTTGGAGATCGAAGCCGGCGAGCCGGTGGTGATTGTCGGAGACGGCACCGAAGAAACTGCCGGCGCTCCAACCATCAATGAGCTCGCCGTGCTTTCCGGCGGCATCGCCCACGACTTCATCGTCGGGCTGGCCCACCGCCTGCCGCGCCTCTTCGTCCGCGGCGGCGAAATTGTCGCGATCAGCGACCTCACCGGCTACCGCGAACTGACCTGACGTTCCGAAGCCAGGATCGACACCCCAACCACTATCTCCCCTCCACACCTCGAGTGTTTGGCGTTGCCGCCGCATCGATGGCGGTGAGACGTTGCTTGAGAGCCGCGGCGGTACGGGATTCCGGATCCGGATGCGCGGCCAGCAGCGCTGATGGATCAGCTTCGATCATCTCGGTGGCAACACGCAGCACGTCGGCGACGGATACAAGGCGAACCCGGCTGGCACCGATTCTGGTTTCACGGGTGAATGGTGCAAGGGCAGGTTCAATCGAGTTGAAGGCATCGCTCTCGCCTGGAATGTTCGGATACTCGGCCCAGACACCCTCGGCGATCTTGGCATATCGCCAGAAGCAGGATCGGTGCAGCCGTTGCTCGGCAAGGTGGATAGCGGTGTTGGTGGTGTGATCCACGCCGATGAGAAGCACCTGGCCATCCCATCCTTCCAGGGTTGCCAATGGGGCCAGCGGATCCTGCATGGTTTGGCTGTCAATGAGTTCAACCGCCCGGTTGCCTGTGGCGAGGTAGGAGAAAAGCGGGTGGCGGCTGCGGTGATGGGGGAAATGGCACCGCATCGTTTCGGGAATGATGCCCAGTTCTCGGTCGATGGGTAGGTCGATTGCGAACGGTTTGGCGTCAGAGAGTGCCTGGTTGAATTCCGCCCACGATTCCGAGCGGTGCGGGGCATTCAACGGACGTTCCAGCCCTGGAGGAGCAGGAACACCAGTGAGGTCCCAACTGGCGGCTGGCAGCAAAATGGTGCCGCAGGTATCGCTCAGGGCGGCGCAGACGGTGTGAGCCCCGCCTTCGACGTGGCCGAACGATCGGAGAGACGAGTGAACGATGACGTTGGAATGCCGGTTCAGGCCAAGTTCGTGGAGACCTTGGCCGATCTCGTGCTGGGTGATGTGAGGCATGGTGGCTCCCTCGCATGACGGCGGATGATTCCAAGGTTAGCGGGGAAAGCCTTCATGGACAGGATCGGCAGCCGCTAAATTGACTTGGCAGTAACCCAAATCGTGCAACGACAGGATGCACGGACCACGTTGCTGGCATGGGAAGAGTGGCGAAGCACGTGACGGGCAGCGAAACGGCCGGTGAGATCACTCACCGGCCGCTTGGCTCCATCCGAATGTGTTCTGATTGTTGCCCGGGCGATGCTTTCCCTTCATCACCAGGGCGGACCCTGCTAGAACTCGCTGGCGACCCGCT
Source organism: uncultured Sphaerobacteraceae bacterium (assembly GCA_964574825.1). Lineage (GTDB taxonomy): Bacteria > Chloroflexota > Chloroflexia > Thermomicrobiales > UBA6265 > JACCYX01. The sequence goes on from CAZNQC010000046.1 coordinate 9,821, forward strand.
TCAGGTTCTCGATGTCGCGTCGCACAACGAACGTGCGACCGCTCATGTCGTCCCGCACGTAGTTGAGGGAGCGGTCGTCCATCCAGCGATAGATGGTTGGCCGCGTAACACCCAACTGTTGGGCAGCATTGCCGATACTGACAAGCTCGCTCGGATCGTAGGCGCGATACTTGGCCAGAGCCAGCATCCGTCCAAGATCCGTGTCCCAGAAGGTGCGCGGAACCGAGTAGTCCTCGGCGGCCACCGGCCAGAACAGCAGCTGCAGCACCGAATCGATGGCGCCCAGTACCAGTTCCTTGGGCTCCCGGGTTTGGCCACTTGCCAACCGGGCGAGGCGAAGAAGATCCTGGCCGAACGGTCCGCTGCGAAGCTGGTCAAGGCTCAACGGCTTGAATGATCCCGGATCGAGCTGGGACACCAAGCGATGATGATGGCTATAGACCAGTTGCAGCGCGTTGTCCATGACCTCCTGGTAGTCTCGAGGTTCGGACTCCACGACGACTCCTTTCAGTCCGAAAGTTGCTCCACACAACCCCGATACGCCGATGAAGGCGAGGTGTACGCGTCACACTGTACGGTCGGATTGTACGTTGCGAGCGATCAAGTGTCAATGGTGAACGTACCTCTTCGTCAGCATGACTGGCGGTCACAGGTTGACCGGTTTTTCCCATGATTTCGGGCAAAACCCTGTGACTCAATGACAGCGACGCGCCAGTGATGACGCGTCGCTGTCTCAACTCTGGATTTGGGTGTACGTCCGTCAGCCGCCGGTGGTCATTCCCCGGATCGCCAGACCGACAACGAAAAGGGCGATCAGGCTGTAGATCAGGAGACCCTGCCGGGGATTGCGGTCGCGGAAATAGGACCAGGCGAACGGCAGCACGAGCACGGCCGTGAATCCATAGAGGAGGTGGATCATGTCTTCCGGTCGATCTCCCCACAGAAAGAGGACCATGCCGAGGGCGCCCTGGACCACGACAAGGATCTGGCCAACCACCAGCGTTCCGGCGATGCCACCGCCGATCGCCCCGCCCCGGGCGTACTCGATGAGCCCCCAGACCCCGGCAACCAGGAAGAAGAGGATGATGGTCGTCGCCAACCGGTCGTGAAACAGCTCAACAGCACTCATGCGCGCACATACTCCTGCCCGGCAATACCGGCAAATCTCCGTGGGGAGTATAGGAAGTCCTGCCCGGCACCGACGGGAATGACTGCCCGGCCCGGCTTCAGCCCAGCAGGCTTTCGAGCGCAAGCTGCTGCGATTCCCCCTGCAGCAGGGCAGGCCGCCAACCACCTCCGGCTGATGGGCTGGTCGGCGTCCAGACCGGTCCTGGCGCGGTCCGCGGCAGGGCCGTCACGGACAGATCGAGATCGCGTGCGGCCATCGCCGAGCGAGTTTCCTGTTCCGCCAGCTCCGGCCGGTTGTTGGTGGCCGAGAGATGGGCCAGCCAGATCTCCGGCTGGCGTGAGGCACCCGTCAGGGTTCCAGCGAGAGACGTGGCGCAATCAACGTTGGAGAGGTGACCGGCGTTGGAGGCGACGCGCCGCTTCAGGTGCATCGGATACGGACCACGCTGCAGCATCTCGACATCGTGATTCGACTCCAGCACCACCAGGTCGCTGCTGGCAATCGGCGAGATCAGGCGGTCGTGCCATTCCCCCAGGTCGGTGAAGATCGAAACGGTCGCGCCCGGCAACTCCAGCAGGAATCCACACGGTTCGGCGGCGTCATGACTCACCATAATCGCCCAGACAGCGACATCTCCCACCTGGATGGAACGATGGAACTCGATTCGCTCCCATTGCGGGGGAGGGATGTTCCCTCGCCTGGCCGTGCCCAGCGTGGAAATGATGGGCACGTCGGTTCCGGTCACGCAGGAAAGGTTCCGAATGTGGTCGGTATGCTCGTGGGTGACCAGCACCGCATCGAGCTCTCGTGGCAGCAATCCCTTCGCCTTGAGCGTGCGCTGGATGGTGCGAATACCCACGCCACAATCCACCATGAGGGTGGTCGTGCCAGAGGTGACAAGGAAGCCGTTGCCGGAACTGCCGCTGCCAAGGCTCTGGACGGTAACGGATGACGGATGGGTGGTGCCGGGCGTGGTCATGGTGAAGGCGAATCCTGGGAGGTCAACAGGCGGGAACTCGTGTCGTTCAGTGTAGTCGAGGAGCCGGGCATCACGGTGGCGGTCCACCCGCCGGAGCGGGGAGGCTTCACGGCAGGACTCCACCTCCTTCTGGTGGTCACCCCCCATCGAATCCAGCCCCGCGTGTCGTATCCTCAATCCTGCACGGATGCCGTCGGCGCGTCCGACCGGATCGCATCGAAGCGACCACCTTCCAGACAGGATCAGGGGGACGAGTGTTCAAACGATTTTCCCGGGGCAGCACGCCCACCGCGGCAACTGCCCAAACCAGCAAGGCGAGCGGTTCCAGCAAGCGCCGATTCGGCATTTCCCCCTCCACCAGGCGCATGTTGATCGCGGCCCTGGTCGTCGTCCTCATCTTCGTGCTGGCCTCGATCACGGCCCCGTTCTGGATCAACTGGTTGTGGTTCGGCAGCATGGGCTACCGCAGCATCATCATTACCAATTACCTGGGAGTGACCATCACCTTCCTGGTAACCGGGCTGCTGGCCGGAGCTGCGTTCTTCACGAACGTCCGGATGGCAATTCGCAACACGAAGAACCGGAAGGGCGCCGCCGAAGGTCGGTTTGGCACTTTCAGCGTATCGGCCCTCCGCGGGATCGGGTTGATCGGCGCGATCGCCCTTGGCCTGGTAACGGGCTGGCTGAGCAAGGGATTCTGGCGCGAGGCATGGCTGGCCCTCCGCTCGCAACCCTACGGCGTCGAAGACCCAACCTTCGGCCGGGACATCAGCTTCTACTTCTTCAGCCTGCCAGTGCTCCACGGCGTGCAACAGGCCCTGCTCTGGATCGTGGCCGTCATCACCGTCGCCGTGGCCGTGGTCTACCTGGTCCGCCTCGGTGTACGGTTCGGTAGCTGGGACAACGTGCCGAAGAACGCGCTGAGGCACCTGAGTGGCCTGGTTGGCGTGCTGCTGCTGCTGATCGCCTTTGGCTACATCCTGAACAACTTCGAGATGGTCTTCTCCACCCGCGGGGTGGTCATCGGCCCGGGCTTCACGGATGTCAACATCGTGCGGCCGACGAACTGGCTGATGGCATTCCTCTCGGCCGCGGCGGCAATCGGCCTGCTCTCGGGCTTTGCGCTCAAATCGCCGAAGTGGTTGCTGGGTCTGCTCGGCGGCTGGGCGATCCTGGCTTTCCTGGTCACCCCGCTCCTCCCGGTGATGGTGCAACGATTCCTCGTGGAACCGAACGAGTTCCACCGGGAAGAGAAGTACATCGCCCGCAATATCGAGATGACCCGGCAGGCCTACGACCTCTACGACGTGGAAGTGACCGAGCTCACCGGGCAGGACCCGATCGTGCCGGACGAACTCCCGGCCGACCAGCCACCACTCCTGAACGTGCGCATCTGGGACTATCGCGTGGTCGGCCCGGTCTACCAGCAGTTGCAGTCATTCGTGCCGTACTACGAATTCGCCGACATGGACATCGATTGGTACACCATCGATGGGCAACCAGTGCAGGTCATCATTTCCGGCCGCGAACTGAACATGGACGGTTTGCCGGAAACGGCACGAACCTGGACCAACCGGCACCTGGCCTACACCCACGGCTACGGAGCAGTGGTCAGCCCGGTCAGCCAGGTCTCGAACGATGGCTGGCCGGTCATGATCGTCCGCAATATCCCGATCGTGGCGCCGCCGGAACTGGCGATCGACCAGCCGGAGATTTACTTCAGCGAACTCGACCAGGAGTGGATCATCGTTCACACCAAGCAGGCTGAGTTCACCGGACTGGATGACGCAGCCCAAACGGGCGGATTCCAGGGAACGGCCGCCGGCTCGATCGACCTGGGCAACCCATTCACCCGGGCCCTGGCGGCATTGACCCTGAACGACCGCAACGTGATGATCAGCGGGCAGCTGACCGGTGACTCCGAACTAATCCTGACCCGGAACATCCTTGACCGGGCCGAGGCGATTGCTCCCTTCCTGGAGTACGACCAGGATCCGTATCTGGTGGTGGCCGACGGCAAGCTCTACTGGATCATCGACGCCTACACCACGTCGGACAATTTCCCACAGGCAACGCGCTATCACGGGTTCAATTACCTGCGGAACAGTGTGAAGGTCGTCGTAGATGCCTATGACGGTTCGACAACCTTCTACCGCACGGCCGAGCACGATCCGATTGCGGACGCCTACGGCAAGGTCTACGGCGACCTCTTCACCCCGATCGCCGAAGCCCCGGAGAGCATCACCAACCACCTGCGCTATCCGGAATACATGTTCAACGTGCAGTCGGAAGTGTGGTCGACCTACCACGTCGAAAGCACGCGTTCGCTGTACGACGGTGACGACCAGTGGATGGTCGCCGAAGAGCAGATCGATGGCGGAACGCAAGCTGTCGAGCCCTACTTCGTCACCCAGCAACTGCCAGGGGAGTCGGAAACCGAGTTCGCCCTCACCGTGCCGTTCACACCCGGTGGTGGCCAGTCCCGCCAGAACATGACCGCCTGGTTTGCCGGCACCGCGGACGAATCCGGCCTGACGAGGTTACGCCAATACCGGTATCCGCGGCAGGTGACGGTGTTTGGCCCGATGCAGATCGATGCCCAGATCAGCCAGGATCCTGACATTACATCCCAGATCACCCTCTGGAACCAGAGCGGCACTGAAGTCATTCGGGGCAACATGCTGGTGATCCCGGTCAACGACGCCATGCTCTACGTGCAACCGCTCTATCTGCAATCGCGCGACTCGTCAGCGGCTGCGCCAAAGCTGGTGCGCGTCATCGTGGCAACGAACGACCAGGTGGTGATGCGCCCAACGCTCGAGGAAGCAATTCAGGCGCTTGGCGACCCGAATGCCGAGACGGTGATCGATCCCGACACCGGGGCGACCGAGGCGATGGAAACCGCTGGCACCGATGCCGAACAGGCAACCACGGAAACAACCGCGCCACCCGATGCTGGCGAGTTTGCCGGCATGACGGCCGAAGAACTGACGAATGAGGCGATCGCTACCTACGATCGCGCCCAGGCCCTCCTGAACCAGGGTGATCTCGCCGGATTCCAGGCCGAGCAGGATCGACTCGGCCTCATCCTCGACGCCCTTGGCCTCACGACCGGCGCGGTTGCTACGCCAGTGGCCACACCAGCGCCGTAGCCCCGCGCACCCAAGGCGAGAGTCACAGCTCGCCTTGGGTGCCTTCGGCGAGAGTCACGTGTCCAGAACTCTCCACTCTCACCACCGATTCGCCGGCCATCGATCGGGCACAGCTTCGCGGTCATCCCATCGAGCAAGTCAGGGACGAACGATGACGTGCGGGTTCACCAACCAAGGGAGACCATCGTGAACGAACAGGCTGCCCGCTGGCGGATCCTCTGGTCGTTCTCACGGCCGCACCTGCCAACCATCGCGCTTGGCCTGGTGCTGGGCCTGTTCATCTCGGCGGCGAGTCTCGCTGGCCCGATGGTCACGAAGTGGGTGCTCGATGGTCTGAACGACGAGACCGGCATCCGGCGCCCCATCCTGCTCCTCCTCGGCATGCTGGTTGCCGGGTCGATCCTGGCACTGTGGCAGTGGATTCTGATGGGCACGCTTGCCGAGCGGATCGTGCTCGAAGCCCGGGCCGGCATGGTCCGGCGGTTCATCGGCGCCCAGGTTGGCGAAATCATCAGCCGCCCCGCGGGCGAACTGGTGACCCGCGTGACGTCCGACACGCTGCTCCTGCGCGAAGCGGCTTCCTCGGCGGTGGTCGGTCTGGTCAACGGCGTCATCATGCTGATCGGCTCGCTGGTGCTGATGGGGTTCCTGGACCTGCCCCTGCTGGGCACCACCGTGGTGGCGGTGCTGGTGATCGTCGTCATCTTCGTGCTGCTGATGCCGGGCATTGCTCGAGCCCAGCAGGAAGCCCAGGAGTCGGTTGGCCGGTTGGGGGGCACGCTCGAGAGTGCCTTGCGCGCGATCCGCACGGTCAAGGCAAGCCGGGCAGAAGACCGGCAGGCAGAGCGGGTGATCTACGAAGCCGCCGCTTCCGCCGATCACAGCATCCGCTCGGTCAAGCGAACCGCCGTGGCCTGGGTGGTTGCCTTTGCCGGGATCCAGGCCGCCATTGTGGTGATCCTCGGCTTTGGTGCCTGGCGTGTCTCCGAAGGGGCCATGGAAGTCTCCTCCCTGATCGCCTTCCTGCTCTACGCCTTTGGCATGCTGGGTCCAATCATGGATATCAGCCAGAACCTGACAACACTGCAGTCGGGACTGGCGGCGGCCGGTCGCATTCGGGAGGTCTCGGACATTCAGCTGGAGAGCGAAACCTCCCGGCGCTCCCCCTCGAACAGAGCGGCGGCAGAGCAGGGACCACCGGATGTGGTGCTGGAATTCGATCAGGTAACCGTGGCCTATGGTGAAGAACTGGAGCCTGCGGTGCGGGATGTCTCGTTCACCATTCCGCACCATGGCCACATCGCCATCGTCGGTCCATCGGGCGCGGGCAAGACCACCCTGTTCTCGTTGATGCTGCGCTTCATCGAACCAGATAGCGGCGACATCCGAATCGATGGGCGCCCCTACACCTCATTGACCCATCGGCAGGTGCGACGTCACTTCGCCTACGTGGAGCAGGAAACGCCAATCGTGCCCGGCACCATTCGGGACAATCTGCTGTTCACGTACCCTGAAGCAACCGAAGATGAGATCTGGGACGCCCTTCGCGAAGTGCTGCTGGATGAGAAGGTGACGAGCCTGGACCGGGGACTGGATACATCCCTGTTGGCATCGGAGCTTTCGGGCGGCCAGCGCCAGCGAATCGCCCTTGCCCGCGCCATCCTCCGAACGCCGGAAATCCTGCTGCTCGACGAAGCGACAGCCCAGGTGGACGGCATCACTGAAGCCGCCATTCAACGGGTGATTCGCGCGCGATCGCTGCAGGGTGCCGTGATCACGATCGCCCACCGCCTGTCGACGGTGATTGATGCCGACCGGATCATCGTGATGGAAGATGGCGTCATTCGCGCCCAGGGCACGCATGACGAGTTGATTGCCACCGACGATCTCTACCGGGAGCTGGTCGCGGCTCTCCGCATTCACGAGCGCGAACCTGCCCCGCGCGGCGAGCTCGTCAGGAACTGACCGACATCCTCTTGTCGGAAACAGGTGTCCGGGCCAGTCATGATACCGGTCAATCGCTCTTGCAAACAACAGACTAGTCTGTAAACTAGTCTGTAACGGAGATTCGCAGGAGAATGCCATATGGCCAGTACAGTTGATGACATAAGAGTGACTGTTGGGGCCTTTGAAGCCAAGACCCACTTCTCGAAGCTCCTCGAACGTGCACACGCGGGCGAGGAAATCGTGATCACGCATCGCGGCGAGCCATATGCCAGGCTGGTTCCCATGGAAAGGGATAAGCGACAGCAGGAGTCTCGGGCAGAAATCTTCGCCAGAATCCGAGCTTATGCCAGAGCAAACCCTGTCGAGGCAACTGCTGAGGAAATCCGGGAGTGGATTGAAGAGGGACGAATGTGACAACACCGCTGGTGCTTGATGCATCGTTCACTGCTGCTCTGCTGTTCGACGACGAAACAATCCCTGACGAAGCCACCTTTGGTGAACACATGGCAGGGTCAGGTTTGGTCGCTCCGTCTCTGTGGATTATGGAAGTCGCAAATGCACTGGTGATCGGGCTCACACGGGGACGTCTGAATACCGAGTCGTTCCATCAACGACTTGCCTTGCTGGCGGAGCTTCCGGTCACCATGGAGCCACCACCCAATGCACGCAGCATCGGCTCAATCGCCGAACTCGCACTCCTGCACAATCTCACCGTCTACGATGCGGCGTATCTTGAACTCGCGCTGCGTAGGGGCCTGACTCTCGCCACGTTGGATCGTCGCCTCACGATGGCCGCACGTTCGGCTGGGGTCGACATCATCGGAAGCCCGGTCTAGCGACTGCCGAAGATGGCGGAGCCGATTCGGACATGGGTGGCGCCCTCGGCAATGGCAGCCTCGAAATCGCCGCTCATGCCCATCGACAGCACTGGCAGGTCCGACGCCACAACCTCGTCCCGGAGGTGATCGCGTAGCTCCCGCAACTCCTTGAAGTACGGTCGCGCCAGGTCCGGCGACTCGACGTAGGGCGCAATTCCCATCACCCCATCAAGCCGCAGGTGTGGGCATGCCTCGATCATTCGGGCCAGGTCGGCCGCCTCCTCCGGGGAACACCCCGATTTCTGCGGCTCCCGCCCAATGTTCACCTGCAGCAGCACCGAAAGGCGAGTTTCGATCCGGGCTGCCTCCTTCTCCAGCGCCTCTACCAGGGACGGCCGATCGACAGACTCGATCCGGTCGAACACCGCCACCGCCTGGCGAACCTTGTTGGTCTGCAGGTGGCCGATCATGTTCACCCGCAGATCGGCGGGCAGCTCGCCGCCAAACTTCTGGCGAGCCTCCTGCACCCGGTTCTCGCCGAAGGTGGAGAGCCCGATCGCATACGCCTGGTCGACCAGTTCGCGCGGGAAGGTTTTGGAGACGGCGGTGATCGTCACCGAGGATGGGTCACGACCAGCGGCGATGGCGGCCAGCCGAATTCGCGATTCGACCGCATCGATCCGCTGGCGCAACAGATCGTGTTCGACGTGGATCTCGGCTGGAATCACGCGATCTCTCCGGCGATGGCAATCAGGGCCCCTTCGCGACCGGCGTTGGGGCCGTGTCCGCGGTGGGAGAACCAGGAATCGAGGTTGGAACGGGTACAGATCGGTGAGGTCTCGATCCGCTCATCCAACAGCCCCGCCCGGCGCAGCAGCAAGCGATTGGCGGTCGGAACGTCGAAGTGATGCTTCGGTCCTGGTTTGAGCACGGCGCGCTGGGCCTCGTCGCCCAGATCGCTGGCCTGATCGAGCCACATATCGATCACTTCATCACCAACCTCGTTTGCTCCGGGCCCAATGGCAGGCCCAAGAAACGCCAGCAACTCGGCAGGATTGCTGCCGAACTCGCGAGTCATCGCAGCAACGGTGGTCCCGCCAACATCGGCGACCGTCCCCCGCCATCCGGCATGGACGGCCGCGACCGCACGATTGACGGGATCGACAATCAGGATGGGTTGGCAGTCGGCATGCAGCGTCAGCAGGACCACCCCGGGCTCGTTCGTGATCAGGGCATCGCCCAGGCCAACGTGTGTGCCTCGATCGCGGGCACCCTTGCCGGCATCCGCAGCGTGGACGCGAATCACGTCGTTGCCATGAATCTGGCCCATGGTCACGATCCGGGTCGGATCGAGGTCCATTCCGGCGCACCAGAGCTTGCGCATGTCCCAGGCATCCTCCTGGTCGCGCGGCGTGCCGAGACCGATGTTGCCATCAGCCTTCCCCAGCCCCTCGACGCGATAGGTGAGCCCGTGGCGAACCCAGGGAACCTGCAGCAGGAGACTGGACTGCAGGGGACGGGGAATCGTGACGGTGGATTCGGATTGGGGTGTTGGCATCAGGGATTCTCCGCCGTTTCTTCTCGGGCAGCATTGAGGATGATCTGGTCGATGACCCACTCAACCGGGGCGTGATCGTCGGTAAACACGGTCGTCACCTCGGTGACTTCGCGGACATTGCCAGTGGCGAGACTGGCCTCACCAACTGTCCGCACGAGCGATCCATCTGGCTGGGCAGCGACTGACTGGGCGAAATTCTCCAGTGATGTCGGTTCCCGCGTGGCCACCACAATGGTGTTGGTGTACCGCTCGGTGTCGATCAGGTACACGCTGGGGAACACATCGCGCATGGTCGACGATACCGCCTCGACGAGCCGGTAGTCCGTATCGGTCCGCCCCACATTGATCACTGCCACCCCGCCGGGCTCCAGATGATCGTAGACCTCCTGAAAGAATTCCCGGGTGGTGAGTTGGAACGGAATGTACGGTTGCTTGTAGGCATCGACGCCGATGAGATCGTAGGTCTTGTCCGATGTGCGCAACACGTACCGGCCATCCTCAATGATGACATTCAGGTTCGGTTCGTTCATGTCGAACCAGTC
>CAZNQC010000047.1:0-11673 GCA_964574825.1 uncultured Sphaerobacteraceae bacterium
CCACTGTCCGTACATGCCGATAGCCCGATGCTATACTCCGCTCACAGGTGCCGTGCGAGTGGATGGATCTGCTCGCGTACGCCATGGCCGCATTCGTTCTTTCCACCTTTGCCGGTCGGCCTGGCAACGTTCCAGCTGGACAACGCAATGAAAAACACCACCATCCGAATGTGGATGCGCCCGGGAATGCGGATCAAGCGCTGGATTGCGCTGTTCATGCTGGCCGTCGTGCTCACCAGCCTCGCCGTCGCCATGGGTCTCGCCTGGCTCTACGAAAACTACAAGGTTCCCTCGGCCCTTCAGGACGCCGTCCGCTTCATGACCCTGCAATTCATTCCTCATCCCTTGCGGGGCGTGATTCTGCTCACCGCTGGCGTGCTGTTGCTGGGCTTCGCCATCTGGAAGATCAGCCACTCACTCTTCTCTCCTCTCCTTAAGGAAATCACCAGTGGCCGCTCTGTGGCCGAGATTTATGTCGGCGACCGCTTTGGGCCCACGCTGCCGGAATTCAATGTCGTCACCATTGGTGGGGGCACCGGCCTTGGCAATCTGCTTCGTGGTCTCAAGCAAGCCAACATCAACCTCACGGCCATCGTGACGGTCGCAGACGACGGCGGCAGCACGGGCAGAATTCGCGATGCCTACGATATTCCGGCCCCGGGCGACATCCGCAACTGTCTCGTTTCCCTCGCGCGCGACGAGTCGACCATGGGCCAACTCTTCCACTACCGGTTCGACGCCGATGGCTCCGAGTTGACGGGTCATTCCTTCGGCAATCTCTTCATCACGGCCATGACCCAGGTCACCGGCAGCTTTGAACAGGCAGTTCTCGAATCGGCCCGCGTACTCAACATCGAAGGCCGGGTGCTCCCCTCCACCCTCGCAAATGTCACCCTCTGCGCCGACCGCATCGATGGCACTTCCGTTCGCGGTGAGTCCGCCGTCGGGCACGGTGGTCCGCAGATTCAGCGTGTCTATCTGGAACCGGATCGGCCGAAAGCCTACGACCCGGCCCTCGCCGCGATTCTGAATGCTGACCTGATCGTGCTCGGCCCGGGCAGTCTCTTCACCAGCGTGATTCCCAACCTGCTGGTCGATGGCATCCGGGAATCCATTCGCTGGTCCGCCGGTGCAACGGTCTACGTCTGCAACGTTGCCACCCAGGAAGGCGAGACCGACCACTTCGACTACGAGGCCCACGTGCACCAGATCGTCGAATACCTCGGCGACGGCGAACTGGATTTCGCCCTGCTCAACAACAACCGCGCCGCCATCTCCGCCATTCGGCCAGACGAGCACGTTGAGGCCATTGCCTACGATGGGGCGATGACCACTCGCGACGGCGTGGAAATCGTCGCCCGTGATGTCGTGAACGACCAGAACCCGCTCCGTCACGACCCCATCAAACTGGCCTCCGAACTGCTGGAGATTGGTCGCCGGCACAAGTCTGCCCCCAGCCAATCGCTGGTCACGGTCGAAACCACCGATTCCACCCAAACCGAATCGATGACGGTCCTGCGCTAGCATGGAATCCCGGCATCGCGCACAATGAAGGCTGAGATCATGGCGCTTTTCGCCCCATGGTCGTTCCATTGCGTTCCAGATCCCACGGTGATGCGTTGGCATCTCCCCACGGACAACCATCCACGAGGAGCAAACAGATGGTGTACAAGGTTGGCATCAATGGCTTCGGTCGCATCGGGCGACAGGTGTTCAAGGCAGTTGCCGAAGGCGGCTTCGGTGACCTCTTCGAAATCGTGGCGGTCAACGACCTCACCGAGAACGAAACCCTGGCCAACCTGCTCAAGCACGATTCCACCTACGGCCCCTACGACGCCGACATCAAGGCCGATGCCGAGGGAATCTCGGTCAATGGCAAGTTCGTCCGCGTCTTCGAGGAGCGCGATCCGGCCAACCTGCCCTGGGGAGACCTCGGCGTTGATGTCGTGGTCGAGTCAACCGGACGCTTCACCGATGCCGATCAGGCTCGTGCCCATATCGATGCCGGGGCGAAGAAGGTGATCATTTCTGCGCCCGCCAAGGGTGAGGACGTCACCATCGTGCTCGGGGTCAATGAAGAGACCTACGATCCCGCCACGCACAACATCATCTCGAATGCATCCTGCACCACCAACTGCCTCGCACCCGTGGTCAAGGTCATCCTCGACAACTTCGGGATCGTCACCGGCATGATGACCACCGTGCACTCCTACACTGGCGACCAGGTGCTGCTCGACGGACCGCACAAGGACCCCCGCCGGGCCCGCGCCGCGGCACTGAACATCGTGCCCACCACCACAGGCGCCGCCAAGGCCCTCTCGCTGGTCGTGCCGGAGGTCAAGGGCAAGCTCGACGGCTTCTCCCTCCGCGTGCCAACCCCGACGGTTTCCATCGTCGACTTTGTCGCCACCACGGAGAAGGCGGTCACCGTCGAGTCGGTCAACGCCGCGTTCAAGGCAGCCTCCGAGAGCGATGCCCTGTTCGGCATCCTCGGGTACTCCGAAGAACCCCTGGTCTCCACCGACTACAAGCAGGACCCGCGTTCGTCGATCATCGACGCCCTCTCCACCATGGTTCTCGGTGACAACATGGTCAAGGTGATTTCCTGGTACGACAACGAATGGGGATACTCCTGCCGTATCGCCGACCTGATCGCCCTCGTTTGCGAACAGGGCTTCGACGCCTGACCGCCCGAGCGCCAATGACCCAGAGGGGCGATGAATCTTGCCCTTCTGGGCGGCGATTCCCCTCACCAGGGAGATGGGTCAGGGTTGGGGAGGCATCGGTCACAGGTCGATGGAGGCTTAAACCGGGGCCGTCGCACTGTACGAACGAGCAATTTCGCGGAACGTGGCGAGATTTCGCCCCTTCGATGCGTACGATAGGTAGGGAACGAAAACAGACCGTTCCTCTTTACTCTTTACTCGTTTCTCATTACTCACTCACCGTTCCGCGGTAATTCGCGCTAATTCCGCAATAATTGGGGCCGAAAAGCCCATGGAATCAACGATTTCGGATTTAGTGAATTAATGAATTTATGCGGGCCGTTTCCTCAGCCAGCGGAACTGTGCCGGCACCGGCACACCAGTCCGAGCGCGTCCCGAAACCCTCACTAGCCAGGAAGGACCATTCGATGAACCCTCGCCAGGTCACCTCTGCCGATGTCCAGGGCAAACGTGTGCTCTGCCGGGTCGACTTCAACGTCCCCCTCAAGAACGGCAGCATCACCGACGACACTCGCATCCGCAGCGCACTCCCTACCATCACCTGGCTACGCGAACACGGCGCCAGGGTGATCCTCTGCAGCCACCTTGGTCGCCCCAAGGGCAAGGTTGTTGACACCCTGCGCCTTGCCCCGGTTGCCGAACGGCTCGGCGAGCTACTCGGCACGCCCGTCACGAGCCTCACCGAAACAACTGGACCCGAGGCGCAGCACGCAATCGATGCCATGCAGGATGGCGACATCGTACTGCTCGAGAACCTGCGCTTCGATCCCCGGGAGGAAGCGAACGATCCCGCCCTGGCGAAGGAACTCGGAGCGCTGGCGGACATCTATGTCAATGATGCATTCGGCGCCGCCCATCGCGCCCACGCCTCCACCGAAGGTGTGGCGCATGTGCTGCCCTCCTATACCGGATTCCTCATCCAGGCCGAACTCGAAGCGCTCGGCAAGCTCCTGACCGCACCGGAACGCCCCTTCATCGCGATCATTGGCGGGGCCAAGGTCTCGGACAAGCTGGCCGTGCTCCAGAACCTGCTCTCTCGGGTCGACGCCTTGCTGATTGGCGGTGGCATGGCCAATACCTTCCTTCTGGCCCAGGGCTTCGAAGTCGGCCAGTCACTCGTCGAACCAGACCTGGTCGACACCGCCCGCAAGCTGCTGGAGGATGCCGCTACCGCGAAGGTGGATATCGTCCTCCCGTCCGACGTCGTCGTCGCTCCGTCGATTGAGGCCGATTCCGGCTATGCGACCGCCACCGATCAGATCGATCGCAACCTCGCGGTCTTCGATATCGGTCCGGGCAGCGCCGAGGGATACGCCAGGCTGATCGAGGGCGCTCGCACCGTCTTCTGGAATGGTCCCCTCGGCGTCGCCGAGAACCCGGCATTTGCGAACGGCACGGCCACCGTGGCCAGGGCTGTCGCCGCCTCGGCTGGTTACACCGTCATCGGTGGTGGTGATTCGGTGGCCGCCATCGAGCAGTTGGGGCTGGCCGACCAGATCGATCACATCTCAACTGGCGGCGGCGCATCACTGGAATTTCTCGAAGGCCGGGAACTCCCCGGTCTCGCCGCCATCCCGGAGGCCACATGAGCGAGCGCATGCCATACATCATCGGCAACTGGAAGATGAATCTGGACATCGAGAGCGCCATGTCGCTGGCTGCCGACGTCGCCGACATTGCCAACGATGCCGCCGAAGAGGTTGGCGTGGGGGTCGCCATTCCATTTCCCTGGATTCCCCTCATCGCCAGCGAAACGGCCGACACCAACTTGCTGGTCGGTGCCCAGGACGTCTCTCCGGAGTCGGAGGGGGCGTTCACCGGCGATGTGTCGGCCGGCATGCTGGCCCCCTGGTGCACGTTCGTCCTGGTCGGTCACAGCGAGCGCCGCACCATCCACGGCGAATCGGACCAGCTGGTGCGGACCAAGCTCGATGCCGCGCTCGCCAATGGCATGGCTCCGGTGCTGTGTATCGGCGAAACCCGGGCCGAGCGCGATGAAGACCGCACAGCCAACGTGATCGAGCGCCAGCTCACCGCCGCCATCAACCACCTATCTGCCCAGCAACTGCGAGGTCTGCTGGTTGCCTACGAACCCGTCTGGGCCATCGGCACGGGCCTCACCGCCTCGCCCGAGGATGCCCAGCAGGTGGCCGCCCAGATCCGAAACCTGTTGAACCAGGTGAACAGCGAAGCCGCTGGACTCGTGCCCATCCTCTATGGCGGAAGCGTCAAGGGCGACAATGCCCGGGGGTTTCTCACCTGCCCGGACATCGATGGCGCGCTCGTCGGCGGAGCAAGTCTGAGCGCCAGTTCCTTCCTGCCCATCGTGCAGGCTGCCCTCCCGTAAGCCGACCGGACAGGTGGCCGCAGCGCCTGTCGGATGGTACGCTGCTTCCGACGCCCGGCGAGACCACGCCAGGCATATGATGCTCGGCAAAGGACGACACGATTCGTGGATACCGCACTCAATCTGGTCACCATCATCGCCTCCATCGTACTGATCGCCATCATCCTGCTCCAGAAGCGGGAGACATCGATCAGTGGAGCTTTTGGCGGGAACTCCGATTCCATCCAGCGCACGCGACGTGGGTTTGACAAGACGCTGTTCGATTCCACCATCGTCGTCGCCGTGCTCTTTCTGATCTTTTGCGTGCTGAGCAGCATCTTCCTCAGCAGCTAGACGTATTGCTTTTGGAGTGATTCGTTCGGTAGGGAAGGAGTCGTGACACACAAACGCCTTAACACGCAGCCAGGCCAGAAGCGCCTAACGCCTCCTGACCGGGCAAAAGAAACACGATCACGCGTGTGGTGTGTCACCATTCTGCCATTCGCGCGTTGAAAACCGGCATCTGGCAAACCTACAATTCGTCTCGCAGCCAGTTGAACGAATCGGTGCACGATTACGTCTCCCCTTGGTCGTCAGCGGCTGCCGGGCGAACATCAACGAGGAGGAATCATCACCATGGGCGGTATTGGCGTTCCTGAGCTAGCCATCGTGCTGGTCATCATCGTCATCATCTTCGGCGTCGGCAAGCTTCCGGAAATCGGCGGCGCGCTCGGCAAGGGCATCCGCGAGTTCAAGACCGAATCGACCGTCGACGAAGACGGCAACGAGATTGAGGCTGGCACCTCGCAGACTGCCTCCACCATCACCTCCTCGGCCTCCGCTCCGCGCGAAGAAGCCAAGGTTGGTGGCAGCCGCGCCGACGACATCTAGTCGTCACGGGCTGCAATGAGTCAGCAGCATCAAGGGACGCAGGGGACATCCCTTGCGTCCCTTTCTTTTTCCCCTCACGTCTTGAAGCCCAGAGGTAGCACCGGCAATGTCCGATCGAACCAACGAGGCCACACCCGGCCTCACGTCGCAGCCCGCCGGTTCTTCAATCGACAGCGACCCGTCTGACCAGTCAGCCGATCCCACCATCTCCACAACGAAATCCACTGGCAAGCAACGCTCGATGGCACGCGAGATCATCGAAACCCTGTTGCTGGCACTCCTCATCTTCCTGGCCGTGCGGGCAGTTGTCCTCAACTTCCGCGTCGACGGCCACAGCATGGACCACAGCCTCCAGAACAACGAAATGCTGCTGGTCAACCGCAACGCCTACTTCTCCTTCGACCAGGACAAATGGCTGGGCTGGATTCCCGGCACCAGCTTTGATGAAGGCGACGTCTGGCAGCCATTCGGCACGCCGGAGCGGGGCGACATCGTCGTCCTTACCCCGCCCCAGGAGTACGCCTCGGCCGACAAGCCCTACATCAAGCGCGTCATCGGCATCGAGGGCGACCATCTCGAAATCCGCACCAACGCCGAGGGAATGGTCGAAGGCATCTACATTGACGGCGTCAAGCTGGACGAACCCTATCTCGACGAAGGAATCCAGTACCGGTGCAATGGCCGGTTCTGTGACCCAATCGACATTCCGGAGGGATTCGTCTTCGTGATGGGTGACAACCGCGGCAACAGCGAGGACTCCCGGTATTTCGGCCTCGTCCCGGTTGAGAGCATCATCGGCAAGGCCTGGATCACCTACTGGCCGATCGGAGAAGTCGGCGTGATCCCGCACGAGGACTATCCGGAGTTGAACGAAGCGCCATAGGCACGCGCCGTCCACCTGGGGAATGGTGCCTTCGTTCTTCCGGGTATAGTATGGAGTCCGGTTGCCGGCTCCATGGTCGGCCAGTGATGTGATCGTATTGGAGTAACAAGGGGCTGACACATGATCGAAGCCACGGTGGAAAGCATCAGGGTCAGCCTTGTCTCGCAGAATCGCGTCGTCATCCTGCGCGAAATCGATGGCGACCGGCATCTGCCCATCTGGATCGGCGTCAACGAGGCCGAAGCCATTGCCATGGAATTGCAGGGAGTCACGGCCACCCGGCCCCTTCCCTACGACCTCTTTCGCAACGTGCTGGCCGATCTTGATGCATCGGTGCAGCAAGTCGTGATCTCCGACCTCTCGGACAAGATCTTCTACGCTCGCATCGTGATCGACCATCAGGGGCGGACGATCGAACTCGACTCCCGTCCCAGTGACGCCATTGCGATTGCCGTTCGCACAGGCGCCCGCATCCTGATTGCCGAGTCGATCATGGACGAGGTTGGCGTCTCGATGGATGACGACGATGACGACATCGATGTCACGGCATTGACCGAAGAACAGGCCCTGGCATCGCCGCCAGCGGACGAGCACACCAGCCCGGAAACACCCCGCGTGGAAGACGAGCAACTCGGAGTCTTCCGCGACTTCATCAACTCGCTGGATCTCGACGACTTTGATCGCAAGCGTTCGAATTAGGGACAGACCCGACTGGCCGAACGCGCAACACAACAGTTGAAGGACCAATGGATTCAGAAGATCGCATCAAGCAACTCGTCCTGCGGCGCATGGAACGGTGTATCGTCTGCCACCGGCATTTCGATTCCGCCGACATCAGCGTCATCTCCCGCGAACGAGACATGTGGACCATGCTCGTGGGCTGCCCCGAATGCCACGCACGCAACTACGTGGCGGCCGTGATGAACGACGGTGATCCCGAGGAAGCTCAGCTCGCCCTGCGACGCCTGAGCGAACGTGCCACCGAAGACCTGGCGCTGATCGGATCCATCTCCACCTTCGAAGCCTCGGATGACCTCGCCACGGCAGAGCCCGTCTCGGCGGCCGATGTGGTGGACATGTATCAGTTCCTCAACGACTTCGACGGGGACTTCAAGGCGCTGTTCCGGCGCCACGGCTAATCGGGAGCCAAATCAGGAATCAGTCTCATTTCGCCTCGGAGAAGGCGGTCGCTGGGGTATAATCACCGCGATATTCGCGATGTTCTCGCACTGCCGCGCGACCGCCTCGAACTGGTCCGGGTGGCAGGGAGGTTCCCCCAAGTGGCCCACGCCGAATCAGCGCACGTTCCCCTTCCCGTGCCCGCCCCCTTTACCGGGCGGCAGGAAATCGACCTCGACGTCGTGCGCGAGCTTCTCTCCCACCTCACCTTCAGCGACTACGAAGAGGCTCAGGAACTCATCCTGTTCGCCCTCCAGGAAGTCAATGAACACTTTGGATGGGTGTCTCCCGAGGCGGCCGCGGTTGTCGCCGAGCACCTCAACACCTCCCCCTCCCGTGTATTCGGGCTCCTCACCTTCTACGCAGACTTCCGTACCGAGCCACGTGGTCACCATCACATGCTTATTTGCCACGGCATGGCCTGCTACGTGATGGGTTCCCAGCAGCTCGTTCAAACCATGCGCGATGAATTCGGCATTGAAGACGGCGAGACGACGGCCGACGACCAGATGAGCGTCCAGGTCGTCAATGGCTGCCTTGGTGTCTGTGACCGCGCCCCGGTCGTCAAGATCGACGACGACTACTTCAGCTATGTCACCGCCGAAAGCCTCACCGAACTCGTAAACAACGCCATTGCCGGCCACCAGGCCATGCAGCAGGGAGCGATCAATGGTCACCAGTAGCGATCACCTGACGCGCCTGGATTCTCGCGAAGCCTTCGAACAGTTCCGGGATGGCGCGCGCGCGCGCTGGAGCGAGATGTGGGAAGGCGACAGCCTGGTCGTCAGTGTTGGCGTCGGCAGCAGTTCCATCGCCAAGGGTGCGCTGAAAGTCCTCGAAGCCTGCCAGCAGGACCTGCCAGACTCCACCATCGTGCGGGAAGTCAGCGGCAACGGTGCTTTCTGGATGGAGCCCTGGATCGAAGTCAAGCGACCGGGCGAACCTCCGGTCGTCTATGGCAACGTGACGCCGCAGGATGTTCCCGCCGTAGTGGCTGGACATCGCCAGGACCTGGCGGTGGGTGTTCGTAGCGAGCAGGGTCTGGGTGAGATTCCTTCCCTCAAGGAGCACCCCTATTTCAAGCCGCAGATCCAGCTGATCTCGCGGAACGCCGGGGTCATCGAACCCGATTCGATTGAAGATGCCATTGCCCGGGGTGCTTACGACGGGTACTTCAAGGTCCTCTTCGAACTGAGCGCTGAAGAAGCAATTGCCGAGGTGACGGCTGCCAATGTCCGTGGTCGAGGCGGCGGTGGGTTCCCGGCCGGCATCAAGTGGGAGAGTGGCCGCAAGGCACGGGTCACGCCGAAGTTCGTGGTTTGCAACAGCCACGAAGGCGAGCCGAATGTCTACAAGGACCGTCACCTCCATGAGTGTGATCCTCACCGAATCCTTGAAGGTATCCTGATTGCCTGTGTGGTTTGCGGCGCCGAGCGTGGCTACAACTACATTGGTGGTGAGTATCCGCTTGCCATTCGGCGCTTCCGCAAGGCAGTCGCCGATGCCGAGCGTCTGGGCCTGATCGGCAAGAACATCCTTGGCACCGGCAAGAACGTCGCCTTCCGGGTTCGCACGGGTGGTGGTGCCTACGTCTGTGGTGAAGCCTCCGCCCTGATGTTCTCGGTGATGGGTGTTCGCGGCCAGCCCCGAACCAAGCCACCTCGCTCGGTCGAGGAAGGGCTCTGGAAGCGGCCGACAGTTGCCAACAATACTGAAACCCTGGCGAACATTCCTGACATCATCGTCAACGGCGGCGAATGGTACGCCAAGTACGGCACCGAAGGTTCCAAGGGCACCAAGCTCATGACCGTGCAGGGGCCGCTGAAGCGTCACGGTGTCGTTGAAGTCGAGATGGGTGCCTTCACCCTCCGGCGGCTCTTTGAAGAAGTCTACGGCGGCATGGCGGACGGGCGAGTGTTCAAGGGCGTCCAGACCGGCGGTGTGTCGGCTGGTCCGCTCAAGGACGAGCACCTCGACATTCCGGTGGACTTCGACTCCCTGGGCGATGTGGGGGGCATGCTCGGATCAGGCGGATGGGTGATCTTCGATGAAACCGTCAATGTCGTCGACTTCGCCCGCTACCTGACGGCCTTCAATCGCTATGAGTCCTGCTCGAAGTGCGTGCCCTGTCGCCTGGGTAACCCGGCGCTGGTCGAAATTCTCGACCGGATCCGGTTCGGCCGGGGCTCGATGGATGATCTGACGCTGATCCAACGTACCAGCAAGCACATTATCGAGCTCTCACTCTGTGGTCTTGGCCAAGTGGCCCCGGTTCCGTTGCTGGGCATGATCGAGCAGTATCCGGAAGACTTCGCGTACGCGGTGCAACACGGAACCACACCGCTGCTTCCCGCTGACCTGGCGCCGCAGCCAGTGGCCGCGGACTGATCGCCCTTTCCCCACGCTCACACGAATGGCCCGACGCCACCAGGTAGCTCCTGGCGGCGTCGTTCGTTAACTTGGACCAGAGGCCCCGGGTTCAGCCCAGAGACACATCCTGGCCGACATGCTGCGCCATGGCGGCATCGTAGGCTGCCCGTGCCGTCACCATGTCCTGAATGGCATTCCCCACACTCTTGAAGAACGTCACATCGCTGGCCGAGGCGCGGCCTGCGATATCGCCATTCACCAGATGCCCCAGTTCGCGTCGCAGGTGGTCCTCGGAAATCAAGCCAGCTTCGAGCGGCACGATCAGGTCACCCGCCTCTTCCAGGGCGGGTGCCAACTGATCGACGACCACCGTGGCTCGCACAACCGTCTCCGCCGGCACTTCCTGCATCTGGGGCGTGAACGACCCCACGCCATTGATATGCGTGCCAGGCGAGACATCAGCGTCATCAAACACCGGCGAGCTTGATGATGTCGCGGTGCAGATCACATCGGCGGCGGCAACCGCCATCGACACGTCCTGAGTGAATGACACCAGGTCGATCAACTCCGGCCAATCGGCTCCTGCTGCTTCGAGGAAGCGCTCTCCGCCCCCCTGAGAGCGGGCGACGACCCAGACCCGCTCAATGGGTCGCACGGCGCAGACAGCGGCCATCTGGGTGACGGCCTGAGCCCCAGTCCCGATCACCGTCAGCACACGACTCTCGGGTCGCGCCAGCAGATCGGTCGCAGCGCCGGAGACCGCGCCAGTCCGCAAGGCAGTGAGATAGCCACCATCCATGATGGCGACTGGCTGCCCGGTGGCGTCGTCCAGCAGCGTGACCAGCGACGTGATGGTTGGTAGCCCTCGGGCAGCGTTGCCCTGAAAGACCGAGACCACCTTGAGGCCAAGGGCATGGACTGCTGGCACATAAGCGGGCATCACCAGGCTGACTCCTCCGTTCACCGTTATCGGAGTACGGAGCGGAGACTGGGCGTCACCCCGGGCCAGGTCAGCGAAGGCCACCTTCATCAGGTTGATGGCCTCGGGCATGGACACCAGCGCCTTGACATCACTCCGGCTGAGTACTCGCACCTGTCGACTCCTTTCGTGATCGAACGAATCCAAACTGGCCCAATGGGGTCATGATCGCATGGATGCGATTGACCCATGGGTGTGAATCCGCATGCTCCTGAATTGACGGGAAGGTGGAGGCGATGAGGAACGTGGAAAAAAGCAGAAAAACAGGTCGGGAAAATGGGAGAAGTCGGATTCCGTTGATTCCATGGGCTTTCCGGGC
>CAZNQC010000047.1:11773-15900 GCA_964574825.1 uncultured Sphaerobacteraceae bacterium
CTGGTGAGGTGTGCGGGGAGCCCGGGAACCAGTGCTTTCGCAGGCTGGTCACAGTGATTCTGTATGGTGAGCCAACGAGGATGCGCATAACCAGGCGTCGCACGCATGACTCGGTTCCTGTTCACGATTGGGGTGCAGGCCAACACATCCAAGCCAGATCCACCAGGATGACCGGCTGCTCAGGCTCGGAATGCTGGCCCTTGCCAGCAGCTTTCGCTGATATGACTTGCTCGCGCCCACAACTCTGACCGAGCACCTGACTCGTGACACGATGGCACCAGTTGGGGTCGCTGGGGTAGGATTGTGTCCGTTCAACCGAGCGGGTAGCAGGGACCCTTACCAGGAGCCTGACCGGACATTTCGTCCGTACAGGCGATCCAATGACCCGCATTTGGTTATCCATGTGTCACTTTCCCACTGGTGCCAGATAGACACTGGTGGGTGCGCGAACTACAATCAGGTCTATCCAAATCGAATGCCTGCAACGAAGCTGCTGCATGCGTACTCAGTGGGGTGATTCGCATGAAGCTGTGCGTTCGATTGTCTCTTCGGGGTGGTGTGTCCCCTCACCGAGGGTAGTTGAGTCCAATGCCGGAACCCAAGCGACAATGCCAAACGTGCCGATTCTTCCAGTCCGCCCAGCTTGCCGGGAACGGATGGTGTACCCATCCCGCGCGCCAGATGGAAACGGACGTGAAGATTCTGGTTCGAGAACGAGAACTGGCTTGCCGCAACGCCTGGGGTGATGACCTCTGGGCCGACTCATCGTCGCCTGCAACAACATCTCCATCGCCAGAGCCGGCCCGCCGAACGTTCACGTATCTCACCACCCGACTGGACGACGAAGTCACTTCTGTCATCGACGCATCTGCCCGCCAGGCGACCAGCCCGGCCGGCGATGACATCGTCACTTTCACGTCCGTGCGGCCAAGTGATGGACTGATGCCCAACCCGGCAAATGACGTTAACGCCGCGGCGGTAGCCGACCAGGAGGAGCGGGCCCGCGTGATGGCCCGGGGCAGCCGGGACGCGATTCTGAGCGCGCGCAAACGCCACGTCGAACGCAGGACCCAGGGAGCGGACGTCGCGGCAGTTGACAGCAACGGGGCAAACGGGCCTGCGGGCGAAGACGATCGGGTGATCAGCACCTCCAGTGATGCCGTCGTCACTGAGCCATCCGCCACGAACGACGCGCAGACAGCCCTTCCCGAACCAGCGATTTCTTCCGACTCGGTGAGTTCGGACGTTGGCCTGCCCCGCCTCCGGAGCTTCCTGCGGGGAGAGGATTTGCCTGCCAACTCCGTTCAGGCAGTGTCTCCGACCACTCATTTCGACCATGTCATGCGGCAAGCCGAACAGATCAAGGAACGGTCTGCCTCAAACCGGATTCACTCGCCGGAGTCCATGGTCGTTGCGAAGGCTGAGCCTGCGCCAACGACTGAAGAGCCACCAATTGTCTGGGATGTGGATCCGGCAGCACTGAATGTGGCGTTCGACCGTGTGCGCCAGGCCATTGAGACACCGGCAAATCTGGTGGAATCCATCGCCCCTGAAGACGACCGGTCGGAAATCATCGCTGAGGCTGCGCCGGAGCATGTGGCAGATTCAACTCCACGTCTTGCCCTTTACCAACAGCCCGATCAGACCACGGCTTCGTTGCACCACACAGATATCTCCGCAAACGAGAATTATGACGAGATCGACGTCGATCTCGTCCGCCTGGAGATGGAGACCGATGACGAGTATGCCGACAGTCTCGCCTACGACGAGACACTGATTGCCGATGAAGGACCGCGATCGAGTCTCTGGCGGTCCTTCAACCAGCGCCTCCGGCAGCGTTTCCGCTTCCAGGCACCCAGCGTCCACGCCGATGAGGCATATCTTGACGCTGAAGCATATGGAGACGACGAAGAACGATTCGTGTTCGAAGCCGATGTCCAGCACCTGGATCCAGGATTCCAGCCCGACGAACCAGCATCCTGGTATGCCCCCGAGCCCCAGGCGGACGACTGGCATGAAGGGCAACTTGAATGGGAAGCGGAGCCCCAGGGCGAAACGCCCATCGAACACCAGGGCGAGGACCTCGGTGACCGGGACATGACCAGCGAGGAGAGCTGGCGCCTCGACGAACGTGAGTTCCCCGAACCCCAGCCCGTTCACTGGCATGAATCCCGGCAACAACTCCTGGCCAGTCTCCCGCCGGTCGAGGCCCTTGACGATTCGGTGCAGCTCGTTGCGCCCACTCCGCATTCCACCCCAGTCGAGCCGATCAAGCCGCGCCGTCCCCTCCCCGATCCGAACGACTTTTTCGACATCTCCGAACCGGGTGGATTGGCAGCATTCAGGGCGGCACTCTTCGGCGACCAGCAGAGACATGCTCCTGTGCGATTTTTGGAGGAAGTTTCCGCTGCTGCTCCCGCGCCGGCATTGCGACAC
Organism: uncultured Sphaerobacteraceae bacterium; assembly: GCA_964574825.1. Classification (GTDB taxonomy): domain Bacteria; phylum Chloroflexota; class Chloroflexia; order Thermomicrobiales; family UBA6265; genus JACCYX01. Next base: position 14,210 of record CAZNQC010000047.1, read on the forward strand.
TCCAACACCTCGCGACGGCGACCTGCTTCACCCGAGGCCCTCATCGATCGTCCTGTAACCGGGTCGGCCATTCATTCCGACCAGCTGCCGATCGACGAGAGCAACGACGATGCAGAGTTGGTGCACACAGAAACGTCGTGGTCGGAAGAGCACGTCAGTCCGCGCCGTGGAGACACTCGACGGAACGAGGTGCTCGTCGAAACTCAGGTCACCGAGCGGCGCACGCCACGCCGACAGGGTCCGACAGTCCCAATGGCTGCGCCCAGCGGCGACAAGCGATGCGAAACCTGCCGGTCGTTCCAGGCTGCCGATGATGGAACGCGGGGATGGTGCACCAACGCCTGGGCTTCGACCCGGAATGCGATGGTGGACGCCAGGGAACTGGCATGCCGCTCGTCACTGGGAGACTGGTGGATCGCTGCCGATGATGCCTGGACGCAAGGCACTCCCGCAAGCAATGACCATCACGAATCGGCAAGTTCAGGTCAGGATCGACCTACAGACCACACGCGCACATCGCGACAGACGCCCCCGGCGCGACGTGTACGTACGAGAAATGTTGAGGAATGAGGTCTCCTGGGCGGTCAATCCGCGCGGGACAGGGGTACACTAGCTGACGTTGTGCTCGACAGTCACCGTTGACTGGGTGCATGCAAAAACACGATGGTTCCGACTCTCGGTCGGACGTATCAGGACGATCTATGGCTGGATTTGGAGAGACGCTTTACCAGGCTCGCGCCAATATGGGTGTGACGCTGAAGGAAGCGGAGCAGGCCACACGAATAAGCCGCCATCACCTGGCTGCACTCGAAGAGGAAAACTTCAGTGCCCTGCCGCCGCTGATCTATCAGCGGGGGATCGTCCGCAACTATGCGAATTACCTCAGACTCGATCCTGGCAAGCTGCTGGTGATGTTCGAGGAGGCGCAGGGCATGCCTGCAGGCGCAGGCCGGCCCGGTCTCGAGCAACGTCCGCCAGTCAACATGCCTGGGCACTGGACGCCGAACTTTGCGGTGATCTCGTTTGCCCTTGTATTGAGTGCAATCGTATTCGCCTGGGTATACAGCGCATTCGTGGCGCAGCCGGACACGATCACGACTCCCACCGAGCCAGCGCCAACCGCCACGCCGTTCGAGAGCGATATCCCGGTCCCCACCAAGGCCCCAACCCAGATTCCACTCACACCAACTCCTACGACCGAACCAACCCAGCAATCAGAGCAGAATGGTGTCGAACAGCGGGGTGGAGACAACCGGCGCAGCGCATCCGAGGACCAGGCCACCCAGGATCCATCCCAAAGCCAGCGCACCGGTGATGACGTGGAGCCAACCCAGGAGCCAGAAGTCACGCCTACTCCAACCCAGGAGCCTGTCTCGTCGCTGGATGAGTCGGAACTCACCAGTATCAACATCACAGCCGGCGCCGATATCTGGGTGACGGTGTGGGCGGACGACCAGGTGGTGTTTGACGGAAACCTGGCCTCGGGACAGTCGACCGGGCACCTGATCGGCAACACTTTCCGGGTCTACACCTCGATTGGCGGGCAGACCATGTTCACCAATGCCTGCGGCGATGAGTACCTGATGGGCTACGAAACGGGTCAGGCCAACTACACGTTGACCAAGGCACCAAGTTCCTGCGCACCAGTTCGCGAGTAGCCAGCCTCTTCCAGATCCATGATGAACGAAGCC
>CAZNQC010000047.1:16000-19828 GCA_964574825.1 uncultured Sphaerobacteraceae bacterium
AGCTCGGTGGTCGTGAACCATTCCACCAGGGGCGAGTCGAAGACCTGCTGGGTGGCGAGCCGGGCGAGGACCCGGGCTATTTCATCAGGACGGGTGGCGGTCACCACCGCGACATCCAGCAGTCCATCGTCGACACGGACGCGGGAGTCGACCTTGATTTGCGGAGCGATGATCGACGGGCCGTTGGCAATCAGGACCAGGGGTGACTTCACCTGCTCGATGGTGCGACCCGGGGCACGAATGGTGTAGGTGGCCATCGGGTGGGTCAGGGCCTTCATCGCGGCCGGCAGGTAGGCCATCCAGCCCATCCTGCGCTTCAGGTCGGGATTGGCGAGGTCGAACAGCAGGCTGTCGAGACCCGAGCCAGCCATATGGAGGAAGGTGCGATCGCCGCAGATGCCCGCATCCATCGTGACGCGCCCCGCACTTTCGAACAGCAGGCGAATGGCTCGATCGCTGGCAGTTGGAATGCCGAGTTCGCGGGCCACGATGTTGGTGGACCCACCGGGAATGATGCCCATCACCTTGCCGGTGCGGCGGGCAATATCGGCGATCTCACCGACCGTGCCGTCACCACCGACCGCCACGAGCACGTCGGCCCAGGCGGCATGCTCGCGAGCCAGGTCCTGGGCGTGGCCGGAACGCTCGGTGATGAAGACTTCGACCCGGGTCCCCCGTGGTGATGCCTCCTGCAAGAGGTTCAGGATGCGATTGACGTTTCCACGGGTGGCGGGATTCACGATCACAGCCACGCTCTGCGGTGGAAAGCTCATGGGGATGCATCCGGGTCGAAAGGCGAATGGCAGATCAGGCCTGCTCGGGGTCGGGGCCGAGAATGCGTTCGACAAGGTAACCAGCCAGCCAGGTGGCCGCTGCCGTCAGAACCAGGCCGAGGACTCCACGCAAAACGTTCCGTGTCATATCCATCTCCATCCATTGGCACCAGATCGGTTCTCGTTTCGGAGCGCTCATGGTGCGTTCGCTCATGCTCCGGACAGAACAATACCAAACCCGCCTCAATCCCGCCCTGCAACGACGATGCCGGAAAGGAAGAGGACGATGAACCCCAGCAAGGTCACGTCGACCGTGTTCAGATTCCAGATCAGTTCCAGATGGGCACCGGGCAGGTATTCGAGCACATCGGTGACCGGCCTGGTCAGACCGAAGATGAATTCCCCGATCCAGACCCGGTCGGTGATGGACAGCATGACCAGGACGGTGCGGAGGAGGATGACCGCCGCCACCAGGGCAAATGACGTGAGCAACAACTCCGTGGCCAGTTGCGATCGCATGGTGAGCTGATTGCGGCGACGCTGTGCCTGGTCAAGCACCGGTCACCTCCTGGCCAAGGAGCCGCGCGATCTCCGCAAGCACCTCACGGGCAACCACATCCTTCGGTGCGTCCGGCAGCGGACGTGGCTCGCTGTCTCGCGTGATGATGGTTGCCTGACTCCGGTCGCTCCCGATGGTGGCGACTGCCTCATTGGCGACGATCATGTGGAGTCCCTTGGCCTGGAGCTTCTGCTGGGCGTGGGCCAACAGGTCATTGGTTTCGGCCGCGAAGCCCACCTTCAGCAGACCGGCGCGGTCGATTCCAGCGATGATGTCGGGATTGCGCACCAGATCGATGGATAACGTTTCCTGGCCGGGCTGCTTCTTGATCTTCTGGTTGGCAAAAGTCGCGGGCCGGAAGTCGGCCACGGCAGCAGCCATGATCAGGACGTCGGCATCGGGCACCGCTGCCTGGACGGCCCGTTCGAGATCCAGGGCCGATTCGACGACCGTCACATCGCCCGCGAGGTGCGTGCGGTCGACAGAATTGGTGATGATCAGGTGCACCTCTGCACCCAGATCGAGGGCGGCATCGGCCAGGGCGATGCCCATCTGGCCCGAAGAGCGATTCCCCACGTAACGGACCGGATCGATGGCCTCGCGGGTGCCTCCGGCGGTGATGACGACCTTGCGGCCTGCAAGCGGTCCGCGCGTGCCGAGCACCTGGCGAATACCGTGGATCAGGGCCGGGAGTGACGCGAGACGCCCTTGCCCGGTAGCTCCGGAGGCGAGGCGACCGGGAACGGGATCAACGACGTGCACGCCGCGCTGGCGAAGGGTCGCGAGGTTTTCCTGGGTGGCGGGATGTTCCCACATGTGATGCTCCATGGCCGGGGCAATCACGATGGGGGCGCTGGTAGCGAGGGCAACTGCCGAGAGCATGTCGTCGACCAGGCCGTGGGCCAGCCGGGCGATGGTGTTGGCGGTGGCCGGCGCGATCACGAGCAGTTCGGCTTCGCGGGCAAGTTCGACATGGCCAGTGCCACCTTCGGTCCAGCCGTCGAAGACCCCGGTGAATACCGACTGATGGGTGATGCCCGAGAACGTCAGCGGCTGGATGAACTCGGTGGCGGCGGCGGTCATGACCGCACGCACGTTGGCACCGGCCTGGACGAGGGTGCTGGCCAGTTCGACCGCCTTGTAGGCTGCGATGCCGCCAGTGACGCCCAAGACGATGTTGGCACCGTCCAGTCCAGTGCGATGCGCTCGATCAGGCATGGGCGACCGGCTCCCCGGCGAGGACTCCCGCAATGGTGTTGACGGCGAACTCGATGTCGGCATCGGTGATCTGGTAGTGCGTGACCATGCGGACCCCGCGCAGGCCATAGTTCGAGACCAGCAGTCCCTGGGCCTTCAGGGCTTCGATGAAGGCGACGTGGTCGGCACCGGCGACCTTGAAGACGATGATGTTGGACTGCACGCGAGTCGGGTCGATCTGGATGCCATCGAGGGCAGCGAGCTTTTCGGCCAGGCGCGTGGCCCGGACGTGATCTTCCGGCAAGCGCTGGATCATGGTTTCGAAGGCAACCAGACCGGCGGCGGCAATGACCCCGGACTGGCGCATGGCACCACCGAGGATCTTGCGCTGGGCCCGAACCTTGCCGATGAACTCCCCGGTGCCGGCCACCAGCGATCCGACCGGGCAGCCAAGCCCCTTGCTGAGGCAGAACTGGACCGAGTCGGCTTCGGCGGCAATGTCTGCGGCGGAGATGCCAAGCGAGGCGGCCGCGTTGAAGATGCGAGCTCCGTCGAGGTGAACGGGGATACCACGGTTGTGGGCAACTTCCTTGACCGACCGCATGTCGGCGACGGTGAGGACGGCCCCGCCACAGCGGTTCTGAGTATTTTCGAGACAGACCACGCCGGTACGAGGGTAACCGGGCCGGTCTTCGCGGATGGCATTGGCGACATCGACCGGATCGAGCCGGCCACCAGCATCATTCGGCACGACGAAGGTGGGAATGCCGCCGAGGGTCGAGACGCCGCCGCTTTCGTACCAGAGGATGTGCGATTCGCTGCCGATGATCGCCTCGTCGCCGCGTCCACAGTGGGCCAGGAGGGAGGAGAGATTGCCCATGGTGCCGCTGGCAACAAAGACGGCGGCTTCCTTGCCGAGCAAGGCGGCAGCCTGGCGTTCGAGTTCGTTGACGGTGGGATCTTCGCCGTACTGATCGTCGCCGACCATGGCGTCCATCATGGCCCGGCGCATCTCGTCGGTGGGCCGGGTGACGGTGTCGGAGCGGAGGTCGACGACGGCTTCCCTGGACTCATTCACTGGATGATTTCTCCCGGACGGGCACGGATCGCATAACTCTGCGCAATGATGCCACCAATTGCCTCACCGTAGGGTTGTTGGTGTCAGGTACGTGGGAACACGTTCCGCGGTAATTCTTTATTTCGGGAATTGGAGAATCGTTGATTCCATGGGCTGTTTCGGTGGTATTTAGCGCGGAATTACCGCGATTTACCGTGGAGGTGAGGAAAGAGAAACGAGTA
>CAZNQC010000048.1:0-6121 GCA_964574825.1 uncultured Sphaerobacteraceae bacterium
CTGAGCAACCCTCCAGATTCCTGAATCCCGCAATGTCCTGAATGGAGGCAACCATGAAGCTCAATCATCTCAACCTGGCCGTGCCCGATGTTCCTGCCATGGCGGCCTTCCTTGAAACGTTTTGTGGACTGCGGAATGGCGGCGGAAACGCCGGACTCACCGTCATGTTCGACGATGACGGCCTGGTGTTGTCGCTGATGAAGGCGGGAAGGTCCTGGGGAGAGGGCTATCCTGGCTCGTTCCACATCGGCTTCTTCCTGGAATCTCGCAACCGGGTCGATGCCGTCCAGCAACAACTGGCCGCGGCGGGTTACGAGGTTGAGCCACCCGGAGACACCGGTCACTCCTACGGCTTCTACGTCACCGCCCCCGGCGGCGTGCAGGTCGAGTTCGACGCCTGAGACGCGGCTGGCGTCAACACGCACGAGCGGGCCGGTCAGCGTCGACCGGCCCCCTCGTGACTCGCGTGTGAGTGATGTAATGATGCGGTTCAGTCCTGCCGGGTGGGCTGGATACCGGTGTTCGGGTACGTGGTCGGGGTCTCCCAGGTGGGTTCGTACCCACAGTTGTAGACCTCCACCACGGTTTCCTCACCGGCGGTCACGTCCAGCCAGGTGCCATCGGGCGAAAGATCGTCCGAGGCAATGTGGCACCAGGTCTGCTTGTGCTCCTCCAGCCACCATTGGCCCTCGTCGAGGTCGGTGAACCGCAGGCGGCCGTGACCATCGGTGATGCCGTAGGTGATCGCCACCCAGTCGCTCCCGTCCCACCAGAGCAGATCGAAGCCCTGGCCGGTTTCCAGCACCTGGCAGTCCACGTCGGACACGAAGTGCTCGGTGGTGCAGGCGTACTTGATCACGGTGATCGAACCATGCGGGTCGGCCGGCACGTTGAACCACAGGCAAACGATCTCGCCTTCGTACCCGGTGATATCGAGTGTCAGCACGTTCCCGGTCGAGAACGGCACCGGGCGGACCATGCCGTCCATGGCGCCGACGCAATCGAGCACGAAGACTTCGGCAATCCCGGCCGGCACGTCTTCGGTGACGGTGTAGGAATCGGGTTCCAGGCCACCGAACATCACCGCGTTGTCGATCGAGTCACCGGTCATGGTCATCAGGTCGACCGTTGCCGGATCGGTGTCGGTCAGCGTGAAGTTGATGCCGTTCGGACCAGCCGTGCAGTCGGTCAGCGGGTCGGCCATCGCACCCCAGGCATCGTAGCCGGCGGGGCAGGTGTACTTCTCGATGATCAGGTCAACCGGCATCGGGTCGGGTGTCGGGGTGACGGTTGGTTCGTCATCTTCCGGCACGTTGTACCAGCGGCAGTCGAGGTCGTCACCGGCCTCCAGCTGCATCGGAGCGCTGAAGCCCGTGCTGAGCGGGGCCATTCCCGGCATCAGCTGGCCGTTGTTGGTGCAGTCCCACAGGAACGCGCTCTCGATGCCAGCCGGTGGGGTTTCGAGCAGGGTGTAGACCGCCGGCATCACCGAACCGAACGAGACGGCTCCCGGAATGCTGTCGCCAGTCATGGTCTGCAGGTCGGTTTCGGCCGGGTCCGGGTGATCGAGCGTGAAGGTCACGCCATCCATCGGCACGGTGCAATCCACAGCCGGATCGGCACCCATGTCGGTGACGTCGTATCCAACCGGGCACTCGAACGTGTGCACCACCAGGTCGGCGTACGGATCGTCCGGCAAGGTCTCGCCGGATTCCTCGTCCTCACCTGGCAGCACCATGTTGTAGAAGGCGCAGTCGATCGAATCGTCGTTCTTCCCGATCAGGACCACGGAACTGTTGGTGTCGTTCTGGAACTCCATGCCACTGCCGACGTCGCAGAAGATGGCAGGCGCTCCGTACCCGTCCGGCAGCAATTCCGAGACCATCGTGAACTCGGTTGGTGGAGTGAAATGCACGTTGGAGCCAACCTGGACCTCGTAGTACCCGTAGTCGTTGGCGGCTTCGAACTGGGCGCTCATCGGATTCGGGCAGGCGGCCTGGTAATCGGCCAGAGTCGCCGATCCATAGGGCGCGGTGACGGGATCGTTGCAGTCCCATTTGGCAATCGAAAGGTCGAAGGTTTCGTCTGATTCCTCATCCATCAGGAGCGTCTCCTGCATCTCGGACTCGGTGTCGGCAAGCTCTTCCTCTGGTATCGCTTCGCCGGGGAATTCGGCCGCTGGCGTGGCGGCATCTGCGGCGGAAGCAGGGGTGGTTGACAGGTTGGCGAGCACCATGAAGGTGCAGGCAAAGAGCACGAACAACGTGCGTGCCACAGGAGGCCGCCGGCGGCGTTGCCGGCGACTGGCAATCGAACGAGACATGGAGTGTTTCCCCTGGAACGTGGAACGATGGATCGTGTGGTTGGAGTCTGCGTGGGCCAGGCGCCAGGCCCGCGACTCCATGATCTGAGTATGCCGGTGGTGTGGCCCGGTTCCCTCGGTGAAGTTGCGGATACCCATTACGGGGATGATGTAGCCGTGATTGCGTAGGCGACCCCCGATTGCGTACGTGATCGGGGCGCCGATTGCCGGTCTGTCATGGCTGTGGACAAGATGATTGGCTTTGGCGGAAAGATGTGTGGCACCTAGGTGTCGAGACAGAATGGATTGTCCTGTGTATACTTCGTCCGACGTTTAGGCAGGAAACGAAAGGATCAAGAACCATATGCCAACCATCGATGTAATCAAGGCTGCGGACGCTCCCACTCCGCCAAAGAAGCTCTCGAAGATAGCCAGCGAATTGATCTCGGCTCTGAGCAACCTGAAGAAGGATGAAGTGCTCAAGATAACGCCGGACTCTGGCAAGACTCTTCGTGGCGTCAAGACATCGGTTGGTCGCATCACCTCCAATGCCAAGGTCAAGGTGGAAACCTGGGACGACGGCACCTCGGTGTATGTGAAGAAGACCGCGTAGGTCTCGCAACCCCCTGAAGTTCATGTGCGCGGGAAGGCGGAAGTCCGTGATGACGGGGTTCCGCCTTGCTGCGTCTGGCGACGTTCCCGTGGAACCAGGACGCGGCCGGTCCATCGTTTCAGGTGGCGCCTCGCCCGACACCCGGAGCGTCGCGGTGGACGAAGGCGCGGAGGGTACGGGAAACGGAACGCGGCGCTCGACTATCAGATCGAGCGCCGCGTTCTGCTGATTCCGAGGTGATGCGGGGGTGGGGTCAGGCGTTCGGATCCTCGACGCGCCGGGCTCGCACCACCGTGCGCTGGTCGTATTCGCTGATCTCGCTGTTCCACTGGCCACTGCAGGTCATCAGGGTGACAACCTCGTGGTCGGTCATGCCCACCACTTCCTCGCGCGGCGGTTCGAGGTTGCTCTCCTGCTTCACCCATTCGACGCTGTAGAAGTAGGAATTCCCCTCTTCGTCGAGCACCTCGATCACATCGCCGGGCTGCATGGTGCTGAGGTAATAGAACACTGCCTGGGGGAAGCCCCACCAGTTGAGGTGTCCCGCCACCAGCATGTTACTGGGCTCACCCAGTCGGGCCGTCTCCTTGTACCAGGTCACATGGACCTCGTCCGACGGCTGCTGCATCACGCCATCGAGGATTTCGAGAATCTCGAAGGGAGCGTCAACGCCAATGGATTCGATCCGGAGCTGGTAAGGGATCGATCCACGACGGCACTCCGAGCCATCGGCCACGGGGGTGCCGGGTTCGGGCGGGAGGCAATAGCTCCCCTGCGGCAAGCCGCCCTGACCAAGCACCCCGGTGTCGGAGTTGACGATGGTGGTGGCAGGGGTCGTCGTGGCTGTTGCCGTTGACGCAGCAGCCGTGGGGGTCGGGGTGGTGGGGCGGGCGATCTGGTAGAGGGGTTCGGCGCCAGCAAATTTGCCGGCAACGGCAACCCCAGCCAGTGGGGCCGCGATGAATGCGGCGATCGAGCGGCGCGAGAGACGTTTGGACATGGCTGGCGGTCCTTTCTGCTGGCCGGATGGGGTGGGATGGGGACCGGAGAGTCATCGTTGACCCTCCGGTCCGGAGGCATGCCGGATCAGGCGCTCAGTCGCCAGTCCTCACGGATGGCTGGGGGCAGACCGGTGTTCGGGTACTTCACCGGTGGTTTGTCCGGCTTGCCGGGGGTCGTCGCGCAGTTGTAGACGCGGATCACGGTTTCCACTCCGGTCTTGACGCTGACTGACTGGGCACCCTTGTCGATCTGGTCGCTGGTGATGTGGCACCAGGTGCCCCCTTGTTCCACCAACCAGTACTTGCCGGGTTGCAGTCCGTACCAGGTGTAGCGACCGTTCTTCGCCGTGGTATTGGTGGCCACCACGTCCCACGACTTGCCGTTGAACTTCGTCAGACTGAACGACTGACCCTTCTCGTAGGTGTGGCAATCGACTTCGCTGACCCACTTGACCGTGGTGCAGGTGTACTTGATCACGGTGACAGTGCCGGTGGTGTCCTTGGTCACGTTGAACCAGTGGCAGACGACGTTGTCACCCGCCTGGACCTTGATGGTCACGGTTGGCTTCACCGTCAGCGGTGTGGGCCGCAGGGCTCCACTGCGCTGGCCGTAGCAGTCCCACACGAAGACCGACTTGATGTTGGTCGGTACCTGCTCGGTCAAGGTGTAGTTCCCTGGCACGAGGTCCTTCCAGACGGCGGCATTCTGCGTGGTGGCGCCAGTCTTCGTCTGGTTCTTGTAATTGTTCGGGCCAACGGCGGTGAACGCGATGCCGTTCGGGCCGGCGGTGCAGTCGTTGTAGGGATCTGCGCCATAGGCATACGGATCGTAATTGGCCGGACACGTCCACTTGTAGGCCGTGATCGAACCTGGGCCACCGTAAATGTTGTACCAGTCGCATTCCAGGCTGTTGGAGCGGTTGGTGTCGGAACCGAACTGGTTGTAGGTGAGATACCCACCGGTGGCGGTGAACAGTTCCGGCTGGCCGCCGTTAACCGAGCAGTAGACGACCGGATTCACGTAGGCGTCCGGAATGTACTCCTGGATGCCGATTGGTCCACCCGGCACCGGCTTCCAGAACACCGTGCCGTTCTGCGGGTAGGCGTATTGCGAACCCGCCGAGTGATCCAGGCGGAACTGGATATCGCTGGCGCTGGTGGTGCAGTTGGCCGAGAACCAGCCGTAGTTGCGGTTGGTGGTGTCTGCGCCGTCCGGGCAGACCCACTTGTGAACCGTGATCTCGTTCTGGAACGTCGGAATGTTGAGCCAGTCGCACTCCACCGTACCGCCGGTGAGGTCCACCGTCAGCAATGGCTGGGTGTCGGAGGCACTCCAGGAGGTACCGTCGGTACAACCCCAGACGAACCACGTGTACCCCGTCGGCACGATTTCCGCGACCTCGTAGGTGCCCACGCCGAGTCCGCCGAACATCACCGCGTAGTCGATGCTGTCGCCGGTCTTTGTCTGTGCGAAGTAGCCGTTCGGGCCAGTGGCGGCAAAGGTCACGCCGTTTGGTCCCTGCTGGCAGTCGCTGTAGGGGTTGGCTCCGCTGGCGTGCGGATCGTAGCCTTCCGGGCACGACCACTTGGAGATGATCAGATCGGACGGCGGCGTGACGTAGTTGATGACTTCGCACGTCACGCTGTCACCGGCCACGATTGGCCCGAGGGTGGCACTGGCGCCGCCGTTCGGGTTCATGAAGTTGAGATCGGAACCGGTGATGCCGCAGTAGATGAGTGGCTCTCCATAGCCGGTCGGCACCGTTTCGGTGAGGGTGATCTGCTGGTCGAACGGCACGGTCAGGGTTACCTGGCCGGTGGAATCGGTGATCCCAGCATTGCCCGGGTTGGCGGTGAAGGTGATGCCATCGAGCGGGGTGGTGCAGTTTGCCAGCTGGCCGTCGATATCGTCACCGGTCGGTGCGTAGCCCTCGGCGCAGAGGTACTTGTAGATCGTGATGGTGCCGTCGGTCGGAAGGTTGACCCAGGAGCATTCCACCGCACCACTGGTGGTGGTGAGGGTGATCTGCGCTCCGGCCACAGCTGCCGAAGGCGTGTAGTCCACACCCTCGGTGCAGGACCAGATCATGCCGGTGGTGCCGGGAGGCGTTGTTTCGGTGATGTCGTAGGTGCCCGCCCCAAGGTTCTCGAAGATCACGCCACTGGCGATCACATCGTTGGTCGACTGCCACTGGTGGAAGTCGT
>CAZNQC010000048.1:6221-16752 GCA_964574825.1 uncultured Sphaerobacteraceae bacterium
ACATCGTTGGTCGACTGCCACTGGTGGAAGTCGTCAGGGCCGGTGAGGTCGAACTGGATGCCTTCCTCGGTCGCCCAGCAGTCGCTCAGCGGGTCGCCAGCCGTGGTGTCGTACCCGGCCGGGCAGGTGTACTTGTAAATGGTGAGTTCGCCTGCGACGACCGGAATGTTCAGGGCCGGGCAGGTGCCTACCCCGAGCAGGGTCGGATCGTCCGCCGGTGCATCGACACATTCGAGTCCGACATAGCGATAGCCTTCGGGCACGGTTTCGGAGATGGTGTAGCCGGTGGTCCAACTGCCATCCTCGTTCCAGATCACATCGAGATCGGTGAAGATCGCGACGTTGGGTGCGGTTTCGCCGGTGAGGGCGGTGAGCGTCACGTCCAGCGTTGGCTCGTTGTAGGTGAACTCGATGCCGTCCGGGCCCGGGGTGCAGTCGACCAGGTAGTCGGCGGTGGGGTCGTTCTCGTCCCAGCCCGCGGGGCAGGTGTACTTCGGAACTTCCACCCGGTACTTCTGGTCGGTTGGCGGAACGTCGTTGGTGGTCACGTCGCCACCTGACGGAATGTTGACCCACGTACACGCGACCGTGCCACCGGAGAGATCGATGGTCATTTCGGCTGCCGTGTCGGAACCGACCCAGGTGGTGTTGCCACCGCAGTCGACCGCGCCGCCGATGAAGCCATCGGGGATGGCTTCGGTCACGGTATAGGAGCCGGGAGCGAGTCCTTCGAAGGCGACCAGACCGGGCGCCTGCATGCCGGTTCCGGCCGATAGTGCACCAGTCGCCAGCGAGTCGGCGTAGCCGTCGGGGCCAGCAATGTTGAAGGTGATGTCATCTGGCCCGACCGAGCAGCTGGCGGGCAGCATGTCCGGACTGACCGAGAGCGGATCGAATCCTTCCGGGCAGGAGTACTTGGTGATGAGCAGATCGCTGGGGTCGCCATCGACGATCGCTGCATCCTCCGCGGGGATATTGATCCAGTCACAGGCCGCCTCGCCACCGGTGAGCTCAACGATGGCATTCGGCGCATTGGCGGAGTCCTGGATGATGGTGGCCCCGCCGGCGCAGCCCCAGATTCCGGCTGCCGCAATGTTGTCCGGCACGGTTTCGGTGATGGTCCAGGAGCCTAGTGGGGAATCGGGAAAGATCACCGCATTGGGCACGGTAACGCCTGTCGAGTCCATGGCCGTCCCGCCAGCGCCATTGTCAATGCTGAAGGTGATGCCATTGGGGCCTGGAGAGCACTCGGAAAGATCGGAGACGGTGGCAGGGCAGGTGTACTTGGTGATGGTCAGGGTCGTTGTCTCGCCATCGACTGGAACGTCACCAGTGTCAACCGGGGCATCGCCGGTGGGGATGTTGATCCAGTCACAGGTGGTGGGTCCGCTGGCCAGATCGACGACCGCGGTTGGTCCCGAGTCCGAATACTGGGTGATGGTGGCGCCGCCCTCGCAGGCGATGATGCCGCCAATCTGGCCGTCGGGCACGGTTTCGGTAATGGTGTAGGAGCCGGGGGCCAGACCCTCGAACCATGCCTGGCTGGGGACCTGGATACCGTTCACGGCTGAAGGATCACCCGTGGCCAATGACTGTGAGGAGCCATCGGGGGCATCGAGCGTGAAGGTGATGCCGGATGTCGGCTCACAACTGGCATCCGGGTCCGCGCCAGCGGCGAACGGGTCGTAGTCGGCGGCACAAGTGTATTTCTTGATCGCAAAGTCGATGGATCCACCCTCGGCTGGGGGTAGGTCGCCAGTGTCCGCATTGTCCTCGCCGGTCTCATCCTCTGCGGGTACATCCCCTGCCGCCGGATCGGCGGTTGGCACGAAAAACCACTCGCAGGTGACGGTCGTGTCAGGTTCGAAGGTGAGGTTCTGCAGGGTGCCGTTGGTGACAGTCTCAATTGGCGGGGTCATGCCCGACACTTGCGACTCCCACTGGGTCATGCCGGTCGCATCCGTGACCGAGCAATCCCAGATGAACGAGTCGTCGAAGGTGCGCGTCTCGGTGGGCGGCATCGTTTCGGTCAGCGTGAAGGCGGTGCCAGCCGGAACGTTCTCGAACTGCACCATGCCGGCGTAGGGCTGGCCGGTCTTCTGGGTCAGGTCCTCGGTGGCCGGATCGGTATCGGCCAGCTTGAATTCGATCTCGTTCGGGGCTTGCTGGGTGCAATCCATGGCGGCATCGACATCTGGTGCCTTCGGATCGTAACCGGCGTCGCACTCCCAAACATTGATGATGTAGGTTGCCACGGCCGGGGCGGCCACGCTGGCCCAGGCGCAGGTGATGCTGTCGCCCGGGTCGATGGTGATCGACGCGTTGCCCATGCCAGCCGCGAAGGATGGGAAGGCGCCATAGAAGGCGCTGGAGCACGAAACCACCGGATCGTTGGGACCGGCGAACATTTGCTCGGTGACGTAGACATCACCCGCGGGCACTGCGAGCGGAGCGTTGGAATACCCCACCTGGTAGCCACCCATGCTGTCACTGACATCGAAGGTGGCGTCGCCCGCGGCGCACGTGGCCAGAACCGCATTGGTGTCGGCGGTCATCGGGTCGAACGAGCCGTCGGCGGGACAGTCCACGCTGACGAGGATCAGGGTTGCCGGTTCGACGCCGGCGTTTGGATCCTCCTGGCCGGCATTGGGGTCGTCAAACTGGTCGCCCTCACCTTCTCCCTCGCCTTCGCCGCCTTCTTCACCCATGTCCGAACTGTCGTCCTGGGCCAGCCGCTGGGCAGCGTCGTATTCGTAGGCGGTGGCGATGTTGATGCCAACCGGGGCCAGCATGAGGCCCAGGAAAATGGCGAACATCGCCAGTTGCCGGGCAACGGTGGGTGCTTTCCGATGCCTGGAGCGGCGTGGTGCGGACATGAAAACTCCTCCCCGGAGTCTGGTACGACCAAATTGCGGCCCATTGCGACCGCCGGGACCCGCCAATAAACCCATCATGTGATTGTGTTCTTAGTGACCCAGGGAAACTGTACATGATGCGCGCACTGCGGAGAAGCTTTTGGGGGGAGGTTTGCCGTGATGACGCGGTTGGGTGATGGGCAGGAGACGAGGAAGCGGCGCTCGATGTGGTGTTCGAGCGCCGCTTCCGCTGCGTTGGATGCCGCCCTGGGGTTGGTTAAGGGCAGCTGGTCAGTGGTCGAGAAAGGTCAGGCGGCCGGGGTTGACTCCTCCACCGGGATACCTGTGATCCGGCGCGCCCGAGCCACCGTCCGGGCGTCGTATTCACTGATCTCGCTGTTCCACTGGCCGCTGCAGGTCATCATGGTGACGGCCTCGTAGTCGGTCATGCCCAACACCTCCTCGCGCGGGGGCTCCAGGTTGCTTTCCTGGCGCACCCACTCGATTTCGTAGAGGTAGGAGGTGCCACCTTCGTCGAGGATCTCCACCACATCGCCGGGTTGCAAGGTGCCGAGATTGAAGAACACGGCTTCTGGCACACCCCACCAGTTCACGTGTCCGGCCACCAGGATGTTGCCGGTTTCGCCGAGGCGGGCGGTTTCCTTGTACCAGGCCACATGGGTTTCGTCGGAAGGTTGTTCCATCACGCCGCCCACGGTTTCGAGGATTTCGAACGGGGCATCCACGCCAATCGCCTCGACTCGCAGGGTGAAGGGGATGGCGCCGCGCAGGCAGTCCGAACCGTCCTCGGGCGTGGCGGCGCCGGGCGTGGCTGGCAGGCAGAGGCTGAATTCAGGCGTGCCGCCGGGGGTGCCTTCCGGATCGATCACCTGGTCGCCCTGGGCAAGGATGCCTGACCGGACGAGGGCGACCCCGGCGACCGGCAGGGTAATGAGTGAAGCGAGACGACGACGGGAGAGGGTGCTGGTCATAACGTGGGTCCTTTCTGGATTCCGGCGAACATCGGTCCGGTGGGCTGGGATGGGGCCGGAAGGTCGCCATTGACCTTCCGGCCGGGGTGGGCTGCCGGATCAGGCGGACAATCGCCAGTCCTCACGGACGATCGCCGGGACACCGGTGTTCGGGTACTTCGTCGGCGTCTTGCCCGGTTTGCCCGGCTTGCCGGTGCAGTTGTAGACCTTGACCACCGTTTCCGTGTCTTCGTACACGTTCAGCCAGTTGCCGTCGTCACTGAGTTGCTCGCTGGTCATGTAACACCAGTCGCGACCGTGTTCGGCCACCCAGTACTCGCCCGAATCGAGTCCGTACCAGCTGTAGCGGCCCCACCCATCGGTGGTGTTGGTGGCGACCACCTGCCAGGCGGAGCCGTTCCACCAGGCGAGATCGAAGGTCTGGCCACCCTCGTAGATCTCGCAGTAGACCTCACTGACGAACTTGACCGTCGAGCATTCGAACTTGATCACGGTAAGAGTGCCGTACGGATCTTCCGGCACGTTGAACCACTGGCAGACGATCGACTCACCAGCGTGGAGGTTCAGCGTCACGTACGGGTTGCTGGTCAGCGGGGTGGGGCGGAGTTCGCCACTGCGCTGGCCGTAGCAGTCCCAGACGAAGACGTAGCTGATGTCGCTGGGTACCTGTTCTTCGACGTAGTACTCTCCGGGTTCGAGGCCGCCCCAGTAGACGGCGTAGTTGATGCTGTCGCCGGTATCGGTCTGGCTGTGATAGCCATTCGGGCCATCGAGCGTGAAGGTGATGCCGTTCGGACCCTCGACGCAGTCGCTGTAGGGATCTGCACCCCAGGCATAGGGGTTGTAGCCTTCCGGACAGGTCCACTTGTAGACCGTGATCTCGCCCGGGCCGCCGTAGATGTTGAAGACGTGGCAGGTGAAGGTGGTGCTGCCTTCGGTCTCCATGCCGAAGTCGCCGTACATCCAGTAGCCGTTGGTTACCGGGTACATCTCCCACGGGCCGTCGTTGACCGAGCAGAAGACAACCGGATTCTCGTAGTCGGCCGGAATGTATTCCTGGATGCCAATCGGGCCGTCCGGAATGCCACTCCAGGTGATCATGCCGCCACTCGGATAGGCGAACTCGGAGCCGCCGCTGTGGTCCAGCCGGAACTGGATGTCATCGGTGCTGGTGGTGCAATTCTGCAGATACCAGTCGTAGTCGTGGCCGTCCTCAACCATCGTGCCGTCCGGGCAGATCCATTTGTAGAGGATCACGTGGTTGTCGTAGTCCGGAATGTTGAGCCAGTCGCAGCGGACCTCGCCGCCCATGGCTTCGAAGGTCATCTGGTTCGGGGCACCGCCGCCGTAGACGGCGCCGTCGGAGCATTCCCAGACCATGCCGGTGTAGCCATCGGCCGGAGTTTCCGTAATGGTGTAGAGGCCAGGTTCGAGGCCGCCGAACATCACCGCGTATTGCGTGGAATCACCGGTATCGGTCTGGGCGTTGTAGCCGTTCGGGCCGGTGGCGTTGAAGGTGATGCCGTCCGGGCCGGCTTCGCAGTCGGTGTAGGGATCAGCACCGGGAGCGTACGGGTCGTAGCCTTCCGGGCAGGTCCACTTGTAGATCATCAGATCGGTCGGACCGGCCGGAATGTTGAACCAGTTGCAATAGTAGTTCCACTCTTCGGCGTCGGTGGCCGGCACGGTCACGGTGCCACCAGTGGAGGTGACCAGGGCAGGATCGGTCTCGTCGGGCAGCAGCGACCAGCAGTAGACCACCGGATCGCCATACCCATCGGGAATGTCTTCGCTAATCGTCACCGGTCCCATCACCACATCGTTCCAGGTGGTGCCGTTGGCCTGCGTCGTCGTCGGGTAGGTACCCATGGCGTCGGTCAACGAGATCGGGATATTGAGGTGCTCGGTGGCACACTCGGTCAGCAGGTATTCTTCCGTCCCCATGGGGTCGGTGCCGGCCGGGCAGTCCCACTTGTAGACGGTAACCTCGCCGATTCCACCGCCACCGTCCGGCATGACGAACCAGTTGCAGTAGGCGATTTCCTCGTTGATCAGGTTCCACTGAATGGAACCGTTGCTCACCGGCATCACCATCACGCCGGTTTCCGGGCCACCATTCGACACGATGCCTTCGCAGACCACGTAGGTGGCGGCGAACGGAATGGTCTGGGTGACGGTGCGCATGCCGATTGGCACTTCGAGGAACGAGACGTGCGACTCACCGTAGAAGCCGGTCAGTTGGGTCGTGCCGTCGGGTCCGCCCTGGTCGATCGTGAACTCGACATCGTTGACCTGGGCGCACTCCATCAGCATCTGGTCGAGATCGTCTTCGTTGGTGCCGTCCAGGAACATGTAGCCCGGGGCACATTCGCGGTATTCGATCTCGATGGCGCCGGTGTCACCGTCGTAGGGATCACCTTCGGGAATGTTGAACCAGTTGCAGTAGTAGTTCCATGGCACGTCGGTCGGTACGCTGGGGGTAATGCTGCCACCAGTCGACGTGACGAGGGTTGGATCGGTTTCGTCCGGCAACAGCGACCAGCAGTAGACCACCGGGTCACCATAGCCGTCGGGAATCTCTTCGGTGATGGTGAACGAGCCGGTGTTCACGGCGACGACACCATTCCAGGTTGTCCCGTCGGACTGTGAGTCCATCGGGTGGCTGCCGTTGTCGTCGGTGAGGTCGAACGGCACGCCAGTCATCTGCGTGTCGCATTCGGCCTGCAGGTATTCTTCCGTGCCCATCGGGTCAGTGCCGACCGGGCAGTCCCACTTGTAGACGGTGACTTCGTTACCGTCACCTTCGTCCGGCACGTTGTACCAGTTGCAGGTCACGGTGACGCCACCAGGAATCTGCAGGTTGAGCACGTTGCCGGTCGAGAGTGGGGTGGGAGGCAGGACACCATTCTGGCCCGGTTCGACCACGCAGTTCCAGACGAACGGGGTGCCATATCCGTCCGGCACGTCCTCGGTGATGGTGTAGGAATCGGCTGGAATGCCGTCGAACATGACGGCTCCTGCAATGGAGTCACCCGTCATGGTCTGCAGGTCGGAGGTGGCCGGATCGGTGTCGACCAGGTGGAAGTTGACGCCCTGCATCGCCTGGGCACAGTCAACCGCCGGGTTGGCACCCTGCGCCATTGGGTCGTAACCCGCCGGGCATTCCCACTTGTAGATGTAGAGCGTCGAGGGGGCGATTGGCACGTTGTAGAACGTGCAGACAACCATTTCTTCCCCGTTGACCTGGATATTGACCGTGGCGTTGCTCACCGATGGCAGGGTGGTGCCGGACATATCGGATTGGCAGACGACCACCGGTTGCTGGTAGCCGGACGGAAGCTCTTCGCTGATGGAAACCCCGCCCGCCAGCACGTCGAAGCTGGAGCCACTGGGGCCGAACTGGGGCGAGCCACCGCTGCTGTCCGTCACGTTGAAGTTGGCCGTGCCGTTCGACGAACAGTTCGACGAGAGTTGCTCGGCGCTGGCCTGGTAGGGATCGAAGTTCTCGATGGGACACTCGCCCTTCCAGACGGTGACCGTGCCGATCTCCATTGGCACCTCGGTGGGTACCATGTCGCCGCCGTCATCACCGGCGTCTTCATCACCCATGTCGATGGCATCGTCGCCCGTGTCCTCATCGCCCACATCGGTGGCGTCGTCGCCATCGTCCTGGGCGAGGCGTTGCACGGCATCGGCCTGGTAGGCGGTGGCGATGTTGGCTCCCACCGGCATGAGCATGAGACCGAAGAACACCGTGAGCAGCACCAGTTGCCTGGCCAGCGTGGGTGTCCTCGGACGAGTGGAACGTCTGCGGAATACCATGACGAACACCTCCTGAGACACGACGGGCGACGAGGCGCGGCCCAACCCAGCCGCTGATACCCGTTATTCACAGTCTGGGGTTCGTCATGGCCAATTCCATCGGTGAAGTTACCGATATCTGCATTACGTAGCTGAGAGCGATTACGTACGTGACGCAGGAGGCATGGCGATTACTGACGGGCGTATCCGCCAGCCGGACCGACACGCCCGGGATCCCACCCGCAGCGGGCAATCACCGGATCTCACACAGCCGGACGATGCCTCCGCTGGTCTTCGTAACGCACGAGGCGCCGAGCGAAATGCTCGGCGCCTCGTGTGCAGAGATCGTGGAACGCCACGCGTTCCCCGGCATGTGTGGTGCCTGGGATGCGGTGTCTGTTAGCCCAGGCCCGCGGCAGCCTCGTGCATCTTCGCCATCGCGGCGTCGATGTTGAAGCTCGCAGCCAGCTGGGCTGGCGGGAATTCCTCGAACGTGGCGGCAAACTGGGCCGCCAGCATCTGAGCTCCGGACAGAAGATAGACATGCTCGAAATACCAGTTCCAATAGGTATTCGAGGTGATGTCGGCTCGTTCGTAGGGGTCCATTCGCAGGTTGAACAGCTTGGGACCCCGCAGCGGTGTGAACGGGTTCAGCCAGATCTCCAGCGTTCCCTCCTGCCGCTGTTCCATGAACACGGCCTTCCAGTTGTCGAACCGGATGGCCAGCACGTCGCCATCGTCGCTGAAGTAGAAGAAGATGCGCCGTGGGCTCTCGTCCGTCTCACCGGTCAGGTACGGCACCAGGTTGTAGCCGTCGATGTGATTGCGGAAATGCTTGCCGTTGGCGTCATAGCCTTCCGGCGTCTTCAGCTGGTCCACCACCTCTGGCGCCCCCGCCATGGCCAGGAACGTCGGCAGCCAGTCGTGATGCTGCACGATGCCGGTGGCAATCGAGCCAGCCTCGACCTGGCCCGGCCAGCGCACCAGCATCGGCACGCGGAACGCACCTTCCCAGTTGGTGTTCTTCTCGCTGCGGAACGGGGTCATGCCGGCATCCGGCCAGGTGTTCATGTGTGGGCCGTTGTCCGTGCTGTACATCACGAACGTGTCGTCGGCGATACCGAGTTCGTCCAGCAGGTTCAGCAACTCACCGATCTGCTTGTCATGGTCGATCATGGCGTCGTGGTATTCCGACTGCCAGCGACCTGACTGGCCGATGCTTTCCGGCTTCGGGTGGGTCTTGAAGTGCATGTGAGTGGTGTTGAACCAGGTGAAGAATGGGGTGTCGGATTCGTGCTGGCGGGTGATGAAGTCCTTGGCGGCCGCCAGGAACTCGTCATCCACCGTTTCCATCCGCTTCTTGGTCAGCGGTCCGGTGTCTTCGATCTTCTGCTTGCCCACCCGACCCCAGCGTGGCTGCTCGGTGGCGTCGTCTTCCTCGGAGGCCCAGGAGTGAATGACGCCGCGTGGCTTGAATCGCTGGACGAAGCCAGGGAACTCGTCTTCCTTGGGGTAGTCCGGGTATTCCGGCTCCTCCTCGGCGTTGAGGTGATAGAGGTTGCCGTAGAACTCGTCGAAGCCGTGCACCGTCGGCAGATACTTGTTGAGGTCGCCAAGGTGGTTCTTGCCAAACTGACCGGTGGCGTACCCCTGCTCCTTGAGCAGTTCCGCAATCGTCACCGATTCCGGTTCGAGGCCGAGCGGCGCTCCCGGGAATCCAACCTTGGAGAGGCCCGTGCGATAGACGCTCTGGCCGGTGATGAACGACGACCGGCCGGCCGTGCACGACTGCTCACCATAGGAGTCGGTGAACATCATGCCTTCCCTGGCAATGCGGTCGATGTTCGGCGTCTGGTAGCCCATCACCCCATGGCTATAGCAGCTCAGGTTGGACTGGCCAATATCGTCGCCCCAAATGATCAGGAAATTTGGCTTCTTCGACGTGCCTTCTGCCATGGAGTCGTTCCTTCCACGCTGCGTGTTGCCCGAACCCCCGGACGTCCGTCAGGCAGGGCATTTCGTCATCAGATCAGCTGACGCTCTCTGCAGTATCCCCGGCGCTTTGCCGCTTGTCGTCCTCCTTTTGGGATCAATTCGGGGCGAATCCAGCTCGATTGGGGGCGTCGGTGCCGTCGACCCGCACGATCAGGCGGAATCCAACGTGGCTCATGCCGGTGTCGATCATCTGGGCTTGCCGGGCGGCTGGTCGGTAGCGGAAACACGCCTGCCGGTGGCAGAGATGCGAGCCGCCCTTGACCACCTTTTGGGGAATGCCGGTGCCCTCGTCGCGGCTGGTGTCCTGGCTGGCCCCGCGTGGATTGCTTGGCACGCAGCATGAGCAGCCAGTCTCCGGGGAGGTCCGGTCCCGTTCCCACCAGTCCGCAGTCCATTCCCAGACATTGCCGGCCATGTCCACCAGGTCGTAGCCATTCGGCGCAAACCGGCCGACCGGGGTGGTGCGTCGGTGGGCCACCGGCTTGGTGTTGTGGTAGGGAAACGATCCGACCCAGATGTTGGCCAGCAGTCGCTCGTCGGTGGTGTCGCGGTCGCCCCAGGTGAACTCGGCTCCGTCCAGACCACCCCGGGCGGCTCGCTCCCATTCCGCCTCGGTCGGAACGTCCTTGCCGGCCCAGGCCGCGTAGGCCGCCACATCGGCCCAGCTCACCTGCACCACCGGATGCTCGGCCAGCTTGTGGATCGAACTGCCCGGACCCCACGGATGCCGCCAGTTGGCGCCCGGCACCCAACGCCACCACTGCCGCACGTCGCGCAGGTCAACTGGTCCCGGCGTTCCCACGAAGACCATGGCGCCTGGCACCAGGTTCTCCGGCGGCGCGCCCGGATACATCGCCGGGTCGGGAGCGGTTTCCGCTTCGGTCACAT
>CAZNQC010000048.1:16852-19782 GCA_964574825.1 uncultured Sphaerobacteraceae bacterium
CTCGACGAATCGTTCACCGGTCGCTACCGTTGGGAAGCAGGCGCCAGCATCACGGCCATCGCGCGCCATCCGGGAGCAGGGTCATGACCGATCTGAACGTTGACGATATCCGCCGCAATTACGATCTCATTGCCGAAAGCTACGTGGAGCAGCGCAACACGTTCAAGAGCCTGCCCCATCTGGCCCGGCTGGCCAGGTTGCTCCCGGCCGGCGGCACCGTGCTCGATATCGGCTGTGGCGGCGGGGTGCCGGTGGCGGCCTATCTGCGCGGCCACGGGTTCAAGGTGCAGGGGATCGACCTCTCGGAGCGGATGATCGACCTGGCCCGCCAGAATGTGCCGGGCGGCACCTTTGCCGTGCGGGACATGCTCGACCTGACCGATGGCGAGTTTGAGGTTGATGGTGTTGTTTCCTTCTATTCCATCTTCCACACGCCCCGCGAACGACACCAGGAACTCCTGACCCGGTTCGCGAGCTTCCTCCTGCCCGGCGGTGTGCTGCTGATCACCATGGGTTCCAGTGAGTGGGAAGGCACCGAGGATGACTTCTTTGGGGCGCCCATGACCTGGAGCCACTACGGCCCCGAACGCAACGCCGAACTGGTGCGGACGGCCGGTTTCGACATCCTCGATGACGCCATTGACGAATCCGGGGGCGAACGCCATCAGGTTATCTTCGCTCGCCGGGTGTGACCGCGCGGAAGTTGGTGATCCTCGGATGCCTGGTCAGGTTGAGGTCGTAACGCTACGTATGGCGCAGCCCGCAGCAGACCGGCATGATGGAGGCAGGAAGCCGACCGGAAGTGGTCAGCAGGGCCATTCCGGTACGGACGGGCGGTCGACCTGAGGCGAGGGAAACGATGAATCACGACTGGTTGCTGTGGGTGCTCACCCTGGGGAGTGCCATGCACGTGCTGGATGAGCACGCGCTGGGGTGGCAGGGGTGGGCGTCGCGCACGTTTGGCCCACGCTTTGGCGTGCATCCCACGTGGTCTGACTTCTGGGGAACCAACGCTGCCCTGATTCTGCTCGGCATCACGACGGCTGCGGTTGGTTGGCGGGCACCATGGTTTGCATTGGCGCTTCCCGCCCTCTGCCTGATCAACACCGTGTTCTTTCACATCGTACCGTCGATCGCCCAGAAGCGAGTCAACCCAGGGCTCCCGACCGCCATCCTGCTCTACATTCCGCTCAGCAGCTGGATCTATGTGGCGGCCCACGACGATGGGGTGCTCACCACGACGGCGGTGATCTGGAGCACCTTGATCGGCGCCGGGTTGATGATCTTTGCCGTGGCGATCCTCAAGATCGGCACCCGCATCGGCTACCCCGATGCGCCACCGGTGGCCGATTCCCGCCGTCCCTGACTCGCGCTGGTGATGACCTTCCCGAAGCAGTTGGTGACGGCGATTCGTATTGTCATATGGTATGATGATACGGTAGCTGGTCGCGTGACCCCTTGCGCTGCCTTGTCGCCGCCATCGTTGCCGGTGTTCCGCCCATGTCCGACCAGCGCCGATCGTCCACCCTGACGCCCCTGATCCTGCTCGCCACGAGCGCGCTCTTCGCCAGTATTGGGAACGGCATTGCCGCCGTCGCTCTGCCCTGGCTGGTGCTCGAACGGACCGGATCGGCTGCCAGCGCCTCGTTTGTGGCCGCTGCGGCTTCGATTCCACTCCTGTTTGCGACCATCCTGACCGGCACCATCGTTGACCGGGTCGGCCGCCGCACCACCGCCATGCTTTCCGATCTCCTCTCCGGACTCTCGATCATCGCCATTCCGCTGCTGGACATGACGGTGGGTCTGAGTGTCGTCATGCTCGCCGTGTGCGCCGCGCTGGGGGCTGTGTTCGATCCGGCCGGAGTGACGGCGCGTGAAACGATGTTGCCCGAAGCCGCCCAGGTTTCCGGTTGGCGGCTCGACCGGGTCAATTCGATCTACGAGGCGGTTTACAACGCCTCCTACCTGATCGGTCCCGGTCTCGGCGGTCTGCTGATCGCGATGATTGGTGCCGACAACACGCTCTTTGTGACGGGTGCCGGATTCGCGCTCTCGCTGCTGACGGTGGCCGGGGTGAAGCTCGCCAATGCCGGTCGGCCGCTGCCAGTGATCGATCCCCAGGGCTTCTGGGACAGTACTCGCGAAGGGTTGGCCTTCGTTTGGCGCGACCCGCTGCTGCGCGCGATGGCCCTGCTTTCGACGGTGGTCGTCGGGCTCTGGATGCCGATCCAGGGCATCATCCTGCCGGCGTACTACACACGTGCCAACGAACCGGGGCACCTCGGCTGGGTGCTGATGTCGATTAGCGCTGGCGGGTTGCTGGGTGCCCTGGCCTACGGGCACTGGTCCGACCGCTTCGGCCGCCGGACCTTGATGATTGCCAGCATGGTGGGTTACGCAGTGACCACGGTGGGAATGGCGTTCTTTCCGCCGGTCGTACCGATGCTTCTGCTCGGCTTCGCGATGGGCGTCACCTACGGCCCGGAACCGCCGATCGTCAACTACGCGATGCAGACTCGCACGCCGGAGCGACTGCGGGGCCGGGTGACCGGGGCGATGTCGTCGTTCGCCTATGCGGCCGGGCCGCTGGGCTACCTGCTGGTCGGACCACTGATCGACCAGGTTGGATTGCAGGCGGTCTTTTTCGTGCTGGCCGGGTTGGTCGTGCTGCTGGCAGTGGCCACGGTCTTCACCCGCCCGTTGCGCCTGCTCGACGCCCCACCGCCGTTCGCCGAAGACGGGTCCGCCCTGGAGCATTCCCCGCTCGACGTTGAAACGCCGTACGTGGCGATGCCACACATGGTGCTGGAACATCATCCCACTGGAGTAAAGAGAAACGAGTAAAGAGTAAAGAGGGATCGCCTGCGGCGATGCCGGTTCCTTCCATGGCATGGCTTCTTCCTGGCCTCGTAATGGGTTCGCGGTAATTC
>CAZNQC010000049.1:0-2733 GCA_964574825.1 uncultured Sphaerobacteraceae bacterium
CGCCGATCATTTGACATCCGGTCGCCGCTCCAGTATCTTTTCCGGCGTTGCTCCCATGGTCCAGCGGCCTAGGACGTCACCCTTTCAAGGTGAAGATCGCGGGTTCGAATCCCGCTGGGAGTACCACGACCGGGCGCCGAGAGGCGTCCTTTTTGTTTGCGTCCTTTGCGTTATCCGCCACCTATCACCATCCGGGAGTTGCCAGTTGGCCCACCACCTGACTGCCGACGAAGTCATTCAGCATCTCGATCTCCAGCCGTTGGCCGGAGAAGGCGGCTACTATCGCCAGACCTACGTCATTCCAGGCGAATCGGGGCATCCCGTCACCACGGCCATCCTCTTCCTCGTCACCCCGGAATCGTGGTCTGGTCTTCATCGACTGGCCAGTGACGAGCTCTTTCACGTCTATCTGGGGGACGCCTGCCAGATGGTGGTGCTCGCCTCGGACGGCACTCTCACCGAGCATCGGCTTGGGGCCCACATCGCCGCTGGCGAGCAGGTCCAGGTCCTGGTGCCGGGTGGCACCTGGCAGGGAACTCGCCTTGTTCCTGGCGGCGACCACGGCTGGGCGCTCCTCGGCACCACCATGACACCAGGATTCCGCTCCGATCAGTTCGAACTCGCCACCGCGCAGACCCTGGAGCCGTTTCCAGCAACCATTCGCGAGGCGCTGCGGCCCTATCTCGCACCCGATGTCACCGGGTAGGTGACAATACTCCCAACGAATGCCAATCAGCACCAACGGGACACATCAAGGAGAACATCGATGGATGTCATTTTTCCGGTTGCCGGACTTGGATCGCGATTGCGGCCTCTCACCTGGAGCAAGCCGAAGCCACTGGTGCAGGTGGCTGGCAAGCCCATGTTCGAACACGTCATGGATCGCATTCTGCCCTACGAGCCGGAGAAGATCGTTTTCATCACCGGTTACCTGGGTGACGAGATCGAGGCCTGGGCGCGCGAGACCTATCCGGATCAGGAACTGGCCTTCGTCGAGCAGCCCGAAATGCTCGGCCAGACCGATGCCATCATCCGCACGCGCGACATCTGCAGCGATGACGTGCTGATCATCTTCCCGGATGCCATCTTCGAAGCTGACTTCTCGATCCTGGCCGAATCCGACGGCGATGGTGTCATCTTCACCAAAATCGTTGAGGATCCGTCGTCGTTGGGCGTCACGGTCGTTGAAGACGGTTTCATCACCCAGTTGATCGAGAAACCATCCGATCCGGTCTCGTTCGAGGCCACGGTCGGCCTCTACTACTTCCGCAATGCCCTCGACCTGTATGACGCCATCGACGAGCAAATGCGGCTCGGCATCAAGACGAAGAACGAATTCTTCATCGCCGATGCCATCCAGATCATGATCGATCGCGGCGCGAAGTTCCGCACCAGCAACATTGATGTCTTCGAGGACTGCGGCAACGCCGACTCGCTGCTTCACACCAACGAATACCTGCTGAAGCTGAATCCGCCCTCCCCAGCCCAGCGACCGGCCTCGGTCATCATCCCGCCATCGTTCGTTGATCCCACTGCCCTGATCGAGCACGCGGTGGTCGGGCCGAATGTCAGCATCGGGGCCAACGCCGTTGTCCGCGATTCCGTCGTCCGCGATGCGGTCGTGGAGCCCGGATCGAACCTCGTCGGGGTCGTGATCGAGCACGCAGTCATCGGCCGCAACGCGACCATCACCGGCAAACCCAAGGAATTCAACCTGGCGGACAACAGCAAGGTGCAGGTATGAGCACGGAACCAGCCAGCGAATCGGTCAACGCCGCCACCCATCACCCCGAGCGCGAGTGGATCGAGCTTGCCGTCGATGTCGACTCGGAAGCCGTTGAACCGGTCTCCGAACTCTTCGCCCGCTACGGCTTCAACGAAGGCGTCGCCATCGACGAGCCCTACGTCCAGGATGGCGACGGCGACAATCTCGAAATCGATGTCAACGCGCTTTTCACCATTCGCACGTATGTCGCCGACAGCGACTTCAAGCCGGAACTGGTCGAGGAGATCCGCCAGGCGCTCTGGCACTACGGTCAGATCCGCTCCGTCAGCGACCTCCGGGTCAACACGCTGAAGGAGGAGGACTGGGCCAACGCCTGGAAAGAACACTTCCAGGTCCACCGCATTGGGGACCGCACGATTATCCGTCCCCCCTGGCGCGACTACGAGCCTCAGGAAGGCGAAGTGGTCGTTGAGCTCGATCCTGGCATGGCCTTCGGCACCGGTCTCCATCCTTCCACCCGGCTGAGCGTCCTCGGCGTCGAACAGGTCGTCCAACCCGGCGATACCGTCTTCGATGTCGGCACTGGTTCAGGCATTCTGGCCATCGCTGCAGTCAAGCTTGGCGCCGCCAAAGCCGACTGTGTCGATGTCGAGACCGTCGCCATTCGCGCCACGAACGAGAACGCCGAGCGCAACGGCGTCACCGATCGGATCGCCGTGGAACTTGGCAGCGCCGGACCCGGCGAGCCGTTCCAGGGGCAATACGATGTGGTGCTGGCCAACATCATCGCCCGGATCCTGATTGACCTCTCGGAGGCGCTGGTGCGTCAAACGAAGCCCGGTGGTCATTTGGTCCTGGCCGGCATCATCGAAAGTCGCGAGCCCGATGTGGTCGCTGCCTTCACTGGCCAGGGCGCAACCGTAATCACCCGCCGCCAGCACGATGACTGGGTGTCGCTCGTCCTGGAGCGTGATCGCGCCGGCTGAATCAGCATGGGTGTTGGTAGG
>CAZNQC010000049.1:2833-19084 GCA_964574825.1 uncultured Sphaerobacteraceae bacterium
CCAGGGATTACTTCCGCCGGCGCCGGACGAACCTGCCGCCAATCAGGCTCAGCGTCCCCATCCCAATCCCGATCAGGACATCACCCAGGGGATAGTAGGTGCGCGGCGCCGGAGCGGTTGCCGGTGGAATGTACCGGTGCATTCGCAGCCACAGAATCACGGTTCCCCACATCGCCCGCAGGATCACCTTCAGGTTGCCGCCCGTCGCGGTCCCCGCCACCCGGGGATGGTGCGGAACGCCCACCTGCACCATCGTCGCACCCTGCCGCCGGAGCTTCGCCATCGTCTCGGCGTTGAGCAGTGCGCCGCCTGAGGTCAGTTCCAGCGAACGGATCAGGTCGCCCCGGAAGATCTTGAACGCGCAGTCCAGGTCCCGGATATGCACGTCGAAGAGGATGCGGATGGCGAGGTTGAAGACCTCCGCATTGATCCGCCGGTGAATCGGGTCGGACCGTTCCATCCGGAACCCGGCCACGATGTCGAACAGGGGCACGAAAGGCGTCAACAGCCGGATGTCGGCAATGTCGAACTGCCGGTCGGCATCCATGAACATCACGTAGTCACACGTCGAGGCACGGAACCCGCTCTTGACGGCTCCGCCATACCCCTGATTGGTGGCATGATGCACTGGCCGCACGCGATCGTCTTCGCTCGCCAGGTCGTCGATGATCTCGCCCGTCCGGTCCCGCGAACCATCGTTCACCACCACGATCTCGAAGCCAGTCGTGTAGTCGGGCAGAACCTCGAGCGCACGCCGGACAACGATCTCGATGTTGTCCTCTTCGTTGTAGGCCGGTAGCACGAGGGATAGGGTTCCCGGAATCGCCACGTGAAGATCGTGGCCTGGGGAGGCAGTGGGGCTGGTCACGGATACTCCAGGTCAGAGCGGAGATGATGCGATGCGTACTGGTGCAACCCGCGCGATCTGGCTCGGGAAAGAGCAGGCCAGAATCCGCCGTTCCAGTGTCACCAGTGAGAACGAGCGCCCGTCCAGAAGGTTACGGGCATGGCACGGACATGTCGTTGCAGGGTCAGGTGTGCACACGCAAATGAACGCCGCCGAATTGTACGACATCGCCGTCAGTCAGCCTGGCTCGGTCGTCGACCTGGTGATTGTTGAGATAGGTCCCGTTCGTGCTGTCCAGATCCACCAGCCACCAGGAGCGGTCGTCGAACACGATTTCCGCATGGTATTGGGACGCGTAGGCATCGTCGATGATGAACGCATTGTTGGCCGCCCGCCCCACGGTGGTGTAATCGAACAGGTCGATCCAGGAGCCAATCGCCAGGCTGGATTGTCCGGCATCGAGCACTTCCAGCGATGGCCCGCGCGATGCCACTCCGGCCTGTGCCGATGGTCCCGTGGCCTGACCCAGCACGACCAGTTCACGGATCGACGCCCGGGCAACCCAGGCCAGAAACGCGAAGATCAGCCCGATGAAGGCCAATCGCAGTCCCAGGATGAACCAGTCGAAGGACACACTACTGAAGTCCATCAGCGCGCCCTGCCGATCTCGAACCGGAATCGCAGATCAGCGAATTGCACCTCATCTCCCGCGTCTAGATCCCATTGCGACACCGATTGGCCGTTCACCCTGGTTCCATTCGTGCTCTGCAGGTCGAACAGCCGCACCGACCCGCCACTCACCTCGATCCGGGCGTGATGCAGAGAGACGAACTGCGAGGGCAGCACCACGTGATTGTTGCTGGCCCGCCCAATCTTCGTCCTTCCGGCTGGCACCACGAATCGCTGCCGCCCCGCATTACCCTCCAGCAGAACCAGCGCCGCGACGAACCGGCCTCGCGAAGGGGTGGTGGGCAAGGTCTGCTCCGCATGGTTGTCCGCTGGGGCAAACGACGCTTCGATCCGCGGTCGCCGCCGCTTCACAGTCTCATCTTCCGTGACATCCACCTCGAAACCGCGACCGTAGTCGGCCGCTTGCTGAAGTGCCGCCTTGCGCAGCACGCCTTCCAGATAGGCATTGAGGTCGGGCACCGGCAGATCGATCTGGTCCATGTCGTCCGGCGAAATCTCCACCGTGAAGGTTGTCGGAACCGCCATTCGCCCTCGCTGTCGCCGCGCCTGACGTTCCATCTCGCGCACCAGCAACTGCCCCAGCTCCTCCTGGTGGAGTCGGGTGCGGAAGATGGCATCTGGTAGCGCGGTCATGGCACGATCGATGCCCTGTTCGATGGCATCCAGCAGTTTCAAGTCAGGAACTCCCCGGGGCGACACTGGTCACACATGAATGCGATTATATGTTGCGGGTGCGGATGAACTCGCCCATCGCGATTCACTCACTGCCCAACACTCGAACGACGACTGCCCACTCCGATGGCCCCCAAGGAGCCGCTTTGTGCCAATTCCCGAATCCGGAAGACCGATTTTGCTTGGCCCCTCTGTGCTTTCCGCTGATTTCCTCCGGCTTGGCGAGCAGCTTCGGGAAATGGAAGCTGCGAATGCCGGTTACGTGCATTTCGATGTGATGGATGGGCAGTTCGTGCCCAACATATCGATTGGCCTGCCCGTGCTGGAGGCAACCCGCCAGGGCACGACCCTCCCCATCGATGTCCACCTGATGATCGCCCAACCAGACCGCTGGGTGGAGGCCTTCGTCGAAGCCGGGGCGGACACGGTGACCTTCCACATCGAAGCCACACCCCATGCCCACCGCGTTGCTCAAACCATAGAACGCGCTGGGGGCGTCCCGAGTGTCGCGCTCAACCCTGCGACTCCATTGGAGGCCATCTCGGAACTGCTGCCATTCGTCGGCCAGGTCCTGGTCATGACCGTCAACCCCGGCTTTGGCGGTCAGGCGTTCATCCCCGAAATGGTGTCGAAGGTCGAGCGTCTCGCCACGATGATCGAAACACGCGGCTTGGACTGTGTTGTCCAGGTCGATGGCGGCATCAACGAAACAACCATTGCGACTGTCGTCGATGCCGGTGCCCGGTCCATCGTGGCGGGGAGTGCGGTCATCAACGATCACCGCAGCATCGCCGAAAACCTGGACCTGCTGCGCGCCGCAATCACTCGCTAGCAAGGTCCTCCTCGGAGCGATACCGTTCGATGAATCGTCCGATCGCCCAAACCGGCCCCAGCATCACCAGCGCAATCACGGCGGCCACCAGGAATGTCTCCTCGATCACCTGGATCGAAAGCGGAATCGCATGGTCCAGGATGAACGTTTGCTGCCGGGCCAGGAATGACGCCGTCGATTCATCGGCGTCGCGCACGATCGGGTCGAGTTGGTTGCTGAGGGACTGGAGGCGCCGCACGGCGATCGACGTCAGGGCCGACACCCCGATCGTCATCCCCAGCAGGCGGAACATCAGCGCCGAGGAGGCCGCTGCTCCCCGGTGCATCCGGTCAGCCACCATGATTGGTACCGTTCCGAGGGCCGGAAGCAGCAATCCTGCCCCAATTCCGCCAACCACCAGTCCCGGCACCAGGGTCCAGTGGTTGTCCCGGTCCTGCAGCAGCGCGACCAACACCGCACCCACTGCCGCCAGCACCACGGCAGCAACGAGTGTCCGCCGTTCACCCCAGCGATCTCCCATCCGGCTGGCCACCAGTGAAGCCGCTGCCACGGCCACCGTGTACGGGGCCAGCAGGGTCGCACTCAGGATCGCCACGTCGTCGGTGTTGCTGGTCAGTGCCACGATCACCGGAATGTTGACCATCGTCACCATCAGCACGGCGCCCAGGCACAGGTTGGCCAACACGGTCGCCTGGAATGGGCGTTCCCGATAAAGTGAGACTGGCAACAAGGGCGTGCTCGCGCGTCGTTCCCAGATCACCAAAAGCACGGTCGCTACTACCGCGATGGCCAGCAGCACCGGGATGTGGCTGGAGAGTGGGTTGTGTGTACCACCCATTGCCCGCAAACCTGTCCCCGTCGCCGCGCCAAACTCACCGCCCGAGGCGAGCGCGAGGTTGGCGGTCACCAGCGCAATCGTCAGCAAGCCAATCCCTGGCACATCGAGATGTCGCCAGAATCCAGTCGCATGGGTGCTCGATGCCTTGGCAAACCCGCGCAGCACTACCAGCAATACCAGCAGCAGCGGGATGTTGAGCCAGAACACCCATCGCCAAGGCTCGTCCTGGCTGTCGAAGAGGTTGGTCACCACCGCACCGTAGATCGGACCCAGTATCCAGCCGATCGTCTCCACGGCTGACACGAACCCGATTCCGGCCAGTTGCCCCCGTCGCCCCAGCGTGTCCCCAGCCAGTGCTATTGCCACCGGCAACAGGCCACCGCCGCCGAATCCCTGCACCGCCCGGCCGATCACCAGCGTCACCAGCGTGTCGGCCGTGGCACAGAGCAACGAACCGATCATGAAGATGACCAGCGCGATCAGGAACGTGCGCTGCCGCCCGATCAGATCCGAGATCCGTCCGACCAGCGGAATCGCGACGATATAGGCGATCAGGTAGCCATTCACCGCCCAGATGTACCGGTCGATGTCGGCCGTGTTGACCCCGAGATCACTGATCATGCCCGGCAGGATCGAGGCGACAACCGTCAGGTCAATCGAGCCGAGCAGCACGCAGAACAGGGCTGCCACCATCGGCGGTGACGACAGCAGGCGCCGGACGCCCGCTGAGTCCACATCGTGACTATGCCGGAGGCTCAATGGTGACCTCGTTGTTGAAGTTCGAGAGATTGAGGGTCCAGGTCGCTGGCTCGTCCTTGTCGCCCGAGTCATCTTCTTCCAGCACCACGCGCAGGATGTCGCTCGTCTCCTGATCAATCCAGAGCTTGACTGAGACCTGCTCTCCGCCCATCGTGTCGGCCGTCAACCGCGAGATGACCGCTGGGGCCACCGTTCCCGTGATGACATGGGCTTCCCGTCCGTCGACCTTTTCGGAACCGTCGATCGTGGGGTTTTCGAGTTTCCCCATCACCGGCCCGAGACCGTCCTGGTTGTCGTAGAGCACGCTTGGGTTGTACCCAAACTCGGGGGGTGCATCGCCCCAGTTGCCGGTGATCAGGTCGGTTGTCCACGATTCGTCGCCAATGGTGATCATCTTGATCGAGACCGAACCCGCGCCGAAGATGCTCACCCGGAACTCAACCGCCACCTTGTCCGGGCGAGCCATGTCACCTTCGGCCGATTCCAGGCGAATCGCACCCGAGTCGTCGATCAACGTCTCTCCGTCCACGTCCAGCGTGAAGTGCAGTGACTGGACGTCGGATAGGGTGAGGCTGGCCGCTTCGAGAATGGTGCTGACGTCCTCCTCCTGAGCAACCGTCACGCGTTGCATAGCGCCGAGCAACGGAGCGGCGAGGGCCAGCGCTCCGGCGAAATGTCTTCGCGAAATGGTGCCGGGACGGTTTGGTGAAGAAACTGGGCTCACGAGCAACCTCGATTCGGAATAGGGCTGGTTTGGATCGCAATGCAGATGCGGTGGAAGGCAGAAAGACGACCGTGTTGAGTCCATTGTGCCCGGTATCGGGGGCACAAGGCGTGGCGGAATTGTGACATTTCGGTGTCTCCCGGGAGATAATGAGCCCGATCGTGGGGGGCAGGTTCCGACTCGTGCCCCTGCCTGTAGTGAGATTCGGAGACTGTCTTGAGCCTCGTTCCCGCGGAATTCAGCCTCGCCATCGGCAGCACCACCTCGCCGGCCGGGCGCGACCACAACGAAGATGCCATCCTGGCCACGCCCATTGGCCAAAACCCTGGGAGTGCCTATCTCCTGGCCGTGGCGGATGGCATGGGCGGCCTCGAAGGCGGCGAAGTCGCCAGTTCGCTCGCCATCTCCCTGCTCGGTGACTTGTTTGCCAGGGATCTCCCGGCCGACATCCCGCTTGCCCTGAAGCAAGCCTACCGGCGCGCGAACGACGCCATTCACGCTGAAGCCGAGCAGGCCACCGACGGTCGGCAGATGGGCACCACCCTCGTCTCGGCCGTCGTCAACGGTCCATACGTCACCATTGCCAATGTCGGTGACAGCCGCGCCTATCTCCTGCGCGCCCGCAGCCTGACCCAAATCACCCAGGATCACTCTGTCGTCGCCGAGCAGGTCGATCGCGGCGAACTCACCCCCGAACAGGCTCGCAAGAGTTCACGGCGCAACATGATTACCCAGGCTCTGGGAACCTCGCCCGAACTCGATCGCCGGATGCCAAGCATTTACGAGTTCTCCCTGCTGCCCGAGGACCGGCTTCTGCTCTGCAGCGATGGCTTCTTCGACGTGCTGCAGCAGAACGACTACGTCTCTACCCTCATGGCCAACAACCCTCAGGAGTCTGCCGTGGCCCTGGCCGATCTCGCCATCACTCGCGGGACTACCGACAATGTCAGCGCGGTCATCCTCGAAGTTGGCCGTTCGCTCGCAACGGTCCAGCGCGAGCAGATCGGTGCCGACCTGGCGGCCAACGCGCCGAAGATCAATCCGCTTGTGCTCCCCATCGTGATGATCGTCGTGTTGCTGATCGCGATTGCGGTTGGCGCCTGGTTCTATCTCTAGGTGGGTGAACCTGCACTGCTGCCAGGTGGGCATCGGGTGATCGATGCCCACACGCACCTCTTTCCTGACGACGTGCGCCGCGACCGTCGGCCCTATCTGGCCCGTGACGCCTGGTTTGGCGAACTCTACGCGTCTGAGTCCATCGTCCTGATCGAGCCGGAGGAGATGATTGCTTCGATGGATGCGGCCGGGATCGAGCGATCAGTTGTCTGTGGCTGGCCGTGGCGGGATGCTGGACTCTGCCGGGAACAGAATGACTTCCTTGCGGGAGTAGCCAGGCGCTATCCAGAGCGCATCTCCTGGCTCGCCATCGTCAATCCGCTCGACTCCGGTGCGGCGGCGGAGATCGAGCGGGCAGTTTCCCTTGGCGCCTCTGGTGTCGGCGAACTGAATGCCGACGCCCAGGGCTTCGAATGGCAGCAACCCCACACGCTCGGCCCAGCAGTGGATGCGGCAACTGCGCTCGACGTGCCGTTCCTCACCCATTGCTCCGAACCTGTTGGGCACGCGTATCCCGGCAAGGGTACGGCCACCCCGGAGAAATTGCTGGAGTTCTTCACTGCCTGGCCCGACCTGCGCGTCGTCGCGGCCCATTGGGGCGGTGGTCTGCCGTTCTACGAGCTGATGCCAGAGGTCCAGCAGCACTGTCGCAACGTCGTCTACGATACAGCTGCCTCGACGTACCTCTACCGCTGGGACGTATTCCCGGTCATCGAGCGTCTGATTGGTTCGGGCCGCATCCTGTTCGGCACTGACTATCCGCTCCTGAAGCAGGCGAACTTCTTGCTGCGCACATTGGCTTCGGGCCTGCCTGAGAGCTCGACCGCCACGATCCTGGCGGACAATGCCGATCGCGTATTCCGGTTCTCCGAATCGAGGAGCAAGTCATGATTGCTGGTCTGATCGGTCGCATCCACCGGGTTGATCCCGATTCCGTGCGCATCGATGTCAACGGGGTTATCTATCGAGTCAACACTGCCACCCGCACCGCCGAGGAAGCCGGCGGGATCGGAGCCCGAATTGAAGTCTTCACCCATATGGTTGTGCGTGAGGATGCCCAGATTCTCTTCGGGTTCCTCACCGAGCAGGAACTGATGTGGTTCGAAACCCTGATCGGGGTCAACGGAGTTGGTCCGCGCCTGGCCTGCGCAGTGTTGAGCCGGTTCCGTCCGGAAGAGTTGCTCGATGTCATCGCAGCTGAGGAGGTGAGCCTGCTTTCGACCGTGCCCGGGATCGGCAAGCGCACGGCCTCGCGCATCCTCCTCGACCTGCGCGGCAAGTTGCCGAAGGACTTCGAACGCACCCTCTCGCCAACGGGTGCCCCGAGCGCAGGCAGTGATGTGATCGGCGCGCTCGAAGCGCTCGGCTACACCACCGCCGAAGCGCTCACTGCACTCAAGGACCTGCCCGAGAATGTGCGGGAGAGCCCGACCGAAGACCAGGTCCTCGCCGCCCTCCGCCTCCTCGGCGGCGCCTGAACCTGCGAGGGATCTACTGCATTGCCCGATCGGGAGACGCATCCCCGCGTGTCGTGATCGCCGATCATCGGGCCTGAGTCAGCACGGCAGGCCCAGCCAGCCCCTGGGATGGGGGCTGGTTGGGAAGGATTGGCTGGCGTGTGGCTTTCCCCGCTCGGCGCAGCCTGTATCAAGCCGTCGAAGATCCACTCAATACCGCTGCAGCAGCTCCAGGTACTCCCGGTCGAGCTTGTGGCCGTGCCAGTCCTCGTACTCCACATCCTCGCGGTTCGAATCGATGATCCCGAACTGTCCCCGGATGTTCCACAGCGCCCAACCGATGTTGTTGGCGGTCAGGATATCCAGCACATCTTCGAACCAGGCGAGCGCCACCTCGTGCGGTGTGTATTGGTGGGACCCGCCTTCGCCGCAATGTACCCCGACACCCGACGCCGCCAGGTCGACCCAGGGCTGAAAGTGCTCCTCGAGTCGGGCTCGGTCCCAGCCTCCGCCCGGATGATCCTCCGCCTGTGGCCAGGTCGGACGCGGCCAGGTGTCGCTGTTTGGCACCCAGGTGGCCCGGTAGTGTGAGACTCCAGCTGGGGCGTATGCCCGACAACCCTGGGCGATCCCGAGGTCGGCAAGTTCCGGCAGGGCCTCGGTGCCCACCTTCGCCCCGTCGGCGATGATCAGGCGTTCGCTATCCTTCGTTCGAATCTTGCCGGTCACC
Organism: uncultured Sphaerobacteraceae bacterium; assembly: GCA_964574825.1. GTDB lineage: Bacteria > Chloroflexota > Chloroflexia > Thermomicrobiales > UBA6265 > JACCYX01. Next base: position 11,499 of record CAZNQC010000049.1, read on the forward strand.
TCGCGCACGATGCCGGTATAGATGTCCTTCGTCCCGATTTCGGCGGGTACTCGTGGCTCATTCAGCAGGTTGAAGCTCAGCCGGCTGGAGGGGATGCCCTTGTACCGGTCGGCGAACATCTCCCACTGGAAGCAGAATGCGTCCACGGCTTCCTGGTCGGTCCAGAGATTGTATCGCTCGCCAGGTTGGGGATTGATGCAGTAGCCAGGCGCCGCGTGCATGTTCAGCGAAACGTGGAGCCCGTACTCCTCGCCGAGCCGGATTGCCCGGTCGACCTTCTCCAGCATGCCCTCATCGAGCCGGTAGAGGTCGTCCGTGGGCGTCCACAGTTTGTAGTCCATCGGAATCCGGACGAAGTCGAATCCCCAGTCGGAGATCCACCGGAAGTCGTCTTCCTGGAAGTCGCCGCTCCGGCGCTCCTCCGGACCTCGTCGGGAGAAGAGCTCGACCAGGTTGAAGCCGCGCCAGCGGGGCAGAACAGTCTGGGCCGGGTGATCGGTCATGGTGAAAGAGTCCCTTCAGATCGAGTAATCGAACCTGTGGGCTACCCTACCGAACTCCTGACCCCGACACAATGCATCGGTTCCCTATGTCAGCCATTGCCGTCCTGCCGCCGCAGACGCCGTTCGATGGCGGCAGCATGGCCCGCCAATCCTTCAGCCTGCGCCAACGTGATGGTTGCCTCACCCAGGCTGGCGACGGCCCGCTCGTTGGCTCCAAACAGCGAAATCACCTTCTGGAAGTCGGCCACATTCACGGGAGATGAGTAGCGGGCGGTGCCCCCAGTCGGCATCACGTGGCTCGGACCCGCCGTGTAGTCGCCCAATGCTTCGGGACTGGCCTCGCCGAGGAAGATGCCCCCGGCATTCCGCACCTGCGGCACCAGACTCCACGGATCGGCCACCAGCAGGCAGAGGTGCTCTGGGGCATAGGCGTTGGCCACGCTGACAGCCTCGCCCAGGCTCTCGACCAGGGCGATCACCCCATTATTGGCTAGCGATTGCGCGGCAATGTCGGCTCGGGGCAGGAACTCCAACTGCCGCTCGATCTCGTCGGGGACCTCCCGCGCCAGCCGAGCGGACGTCGTCACCAGGATGGCCGACGAATCAACTCCATGCTCGGACTGCGCCAGCATGTCGGCTGCCACCAGTTCGACGTCGGCACTGTCGTCGGCCACTAGCAGCGTCTCGGTTGGTCCCGCGATCTGGTCGATGTCGACCACCCCGAACACCTGCTGCTTTGCCAGCGCCACGAAGATGTTTCCCGGGCCGAGAATCTTGTCGACCTGCGGAATCGTCTCGGTACCATGGGCCAGCGCGGCGATCGCCTGCGCGCCACCCACGGCAAACACGCGGTCGACCCCGGCAATCTTGGCCGCGGCGAGGATCACCTGGGCGATCTTTCCATCACGACCTGGCGGTGCTGCGACGATGATTTCGTCGACCCCTGCCACCCGGGCCGGAACAGCAATCATCAGCAGCGACGACGGCAACGCTGCCGTCCCACCCGGCGTGTAGATTCCCACCCGTTCGAGAGGTCGAACGAGCTGCCCGAAGATGCCATTGGGTTCCGGTTCGATCCAGGTCGGCCGCGTCTGCTTCTGGTGGAACTGGCGGATCCGCTCGGCCGCCACCTCCAGTGCCGCCTGCAGGTCTGGTTCGAGCGATGCCCAGGCCACGTCCCAGTCGGATTGCGGCACCTCGAACGCATCTGGTGCCTTGCCGTCATAGGCCACGGTGTAGTCTCGGACCGCCTCGTCGCCTTTTGAACGCACATCGGCGATGATCCGCCGCACAACTTCGCTCGCCGGCAGGTCCTTACCGAAGACCTCTGCGTTCCGCCGCGCGAAGTGTTCGGGCATCACCAGGTCATCCTGGCCACCACGCCGAGTCAACCGCTCCTGCGCCGCATCGTATCCGTCAACTCGCGAAATCATGTTCGCCTGGCCCTTCATGAGTCGGCTCGGTGGAACGTTGTCGAGAGGGTTGTTCCTGCTGGATTGGCGTCATGCACCTCAACGTCAATCGTAGGGGGCGACTCAAGGTCGACCCGGTGCTCAACGCCCAACCCCGCCCTTTGGTCTGCACTCTCGCAGGAATACCCTACGCCCGCAGCGACCCCTTCAATTGCGTCGTGATCCCTCGTTCGATCCGCTTCCGCACCTTCGTCAGCTCGGCGTCAGTCAGCGCCCGGTCCGGGGCGGTGAATGTCAGCCGGTAGGCCAGACTTCGATTCTCCTCGCCAATCTGCGGCCCCTCGAACACATCGAACAGCGCAATCCCGGTCAGCAACGGACCGGCGTTCTGGCGCAGCGTTCGTTCCACCTCTTCCGCCGGAGTCTCGCGCTCGACAATGATGGCGAAGTCCTGCTCGACCGGCAGGAATCGCGCAACCTTCACCGGATCTGCCGATCGCTGGTCGGCGATCTCCAGGATCCTTGCGAGATTCAGTTCCGCCACGGCCACACGGACCCCTTCGATGCCCAGGTCGGCCGCCAATTGCGGGTGCACCTCCGCCACGATCCCGATTCGCTCATCCTGCACCCGGATTTCAGCCGAACGTCCCGGATGGAGCGCTGGATGCGAGTAGGAGGCCCAGACTGCATCATCGAGCCGGAATGCCGCCAGCACCTCGTCAACCATTCCCTTGGCGTCGAAGTAGTCGAGGTAGTCGTTCGCTTCAGCGCGTGGATGGAAGCGGTCGAACGGGTGTCGCCGCCCTGCCAGCGCAATTCCCACGGTGCTCGGTTCACGTGGGAGGAGGTTCGGATCGGTCCCCAGATAGACGTGACCGAGTTCGAACAACCGCACGCTCGTCTCGTGCTTCAAGTTGTTTGACACCGCGTTGACCAGCTTCGGCAGGATGCTCGGCCGCATCACGTCGTCTTCGGCCGGAATCGCGTTGCGGAGCCGGACGAGTGGTGCATCGGCCAGGTTGTGACCGAAACCAGGTCCGCCGTCGAGGTGCCAGCGCTCGATATCGGCCACGGAGAGCGTAACGTACCCACGTCCTTCAAACGCTCCGGCAGCTACCAGCAGATCCCGCACCGTTCGCTCGGCCAGGAAGGTGCGGTCTCGCTCGATCAGCGGTGAGGCGCCTGAGATCAACGTTGCCGGAAGGTTGTCATAGCCGACGATCCGGGCGACTTCCTCGACGATGTCCTCGCGCACGGTCACGTCCGATCGCCACGACGGAACCGTCACACTCAGCATCCCGGTTTCGAGGTTGTACTGCGGGCTGAACGAGAGCCGGTCGAGCACCGCCAGGGTGGTCTCCATCGGAATCTCCATCCCCAGCAATTGCGGGATGTACCCTGCCTCGAACTCCAGTGTGCGGACTGGCACTGGATCCGGATACACGTCCTGCATCGTCCGCACCGTCGCACCGGGGCAGAGATCCAGCACCAGTTGGGTCGCTCGGGCTGCCGCCTCCGCGCACAGCTCCGGGTCGAGCCCCCGGCCGAATCGGGCCGATGCGTCGGTGCTGAGCTTGTGGGCCCGGGCTGTCTGACGTATCGAGACCATGTCGAAGTTGGCCGATTCCAGCAGGATCGATGTCGTGGCATCCGTGACTTCGGTGTTGACGCCGCCCATCACGCCAGCCAGGCCGATCGGCTTCTTCGCATCGCAAATCAGGAGTTCGCTGCCGAGCAGGGTTCGCTGCCGGTGATCGAGTGTTTCGAAGGGCTCGCCGGCTGCGGCCACTCGCACCACGATGCTGCCACCGTCAATGTCGGTCAGGTCGAAGGCATGCATCGGCTGGCCGAGTTCCAGCATCACGTAGTTGGTGATATCGACCAGGTTGTTCACCGGCCGCAACCCAGCCGCCTGCAGGCGCCGCGCCATCCAGGCGGGAGAGGGTGCCACCTCAACACCATCGATGATCACCGCCTCGTATCGACGGCAGAGCTCGGGTGCTTCGATCGTGACCAGATCGTCCTGGCGAGGCATGCCGGACAGGTCGTGGGTGGCCGGCAGGCTCAGCGGTGCATCGGCCACGGCGGCAGCTTCTCGCGCAATCCCGACGATCGAGAAGGCGTGGACCAGGTTCGGAGTGATCTCGAACTCGATCACGGTGTCACCGAGATAGTCGGCGAGCGGCGCTCCGGCCGGGGCATCCGCTTCCAGCACGAGGATGCCCTCGTGCTCATCCGAGATCCCCAGTTCCTTCTCCGAGCAGACCATTCCCTCGGAACGAACTCCGCGAATACTGCCCGGCTTGAGCGTCTTGTACTTCAGTTCGTCGGAGTACCCATCGATCAGGCGCGCCCCGGCCAGGGCCAGCGCAACCTTCTGCCCCTGGGCGATGTTTGGCGCGCCGGTCACCACCGTCAGGCGATGCTCACCCGCCGCGACATCGGCCAGCACCAACCGGTCGGCGTCCGGGTGCTGGGTGACGGTCATCACCTCACCAACAAACACCTTGTCCCACTCGGCTCCGATCTGGCTGAGTTGCTCGGCCTCCAGGCCCGCCATCGTCAGGCGCTGGGCAAGTTCGCGGGGGGTGAGCCCGGTGTCGACATAGTCGGAGAGCCAGGAAAATGGCACGTTCATCGTGATTTCATCCTTGGAAATGAAGAAGCAGGGGCGGACCTGCCGCCGTGTCAGCGCATGTCCAACTGTGAGATGACAGGCGGTTGTTGTCCGCCCGGCTCAGTTGGCGCTGCCCTCAATTCACCACGTTGGCGAAGTCGCGCAGGAAGCGGATGTCGTTGCTGGCGAATGCCCGCACGTCGTCCACGCCGTACTTCATCATCGCGATCCGGTCGATGCCGAGACCGAAGGCGAATCCGGAAACCTCGTCCGGGTCGTAGCCGACCCCACGGAGCACGTTCGGGTGGACCATCCCGGCGCCACCCATTTCGAGCCAGCCGGTGTGCTTGCAGACCCGGCAGCCCTTGCCGTTGCAGATCGCGCAGTCCACCGCGAAGTCCACGCCAGGTTCGACGAACGGGAAAAAGTCACAGCGGAACCGGATCCGCCGTTCCGGGCCGAAGAGTTGTCGCGCCAGTTCCTGGAGCGTGCCCTTCAGGTCGGCGAGGGTGATGCCCTTGTCCACGGCCAGACCTTCGAGCTGGGTGAACTGCCACTCGTGCGATGCATCCTGCGCTTCGAAGCGGAATGCCCTGCCCGGCACGATCACCCGCACCGGCGGCTGGATTCGCTCCATGGTGCGCGCCTGCATGGGTGACGTGTGCGTCCGCAGCACGATCTCCTCACCCTCGGTCTGGACATGAATCGTGTCCCAGACATCCCGCGCCGGATGGTCGGCGGGTATGTTGAGCAGGTCGAAGTTGTAGCGTCCGGTCTCGACCTCCGGCCCGAAGACGGCCTGGAACCCGAGTAGGGCGAAGATCTCGACGAGCTCGTCGATCATCGTCGAGATCGGATGGGCTGCTCCGAGCACTGGCGTTCGACCCGGCAACGTGATGTCGACGGTATCGTTCGCGAGTTGGTCTGCCAGGGCCTGGTTGGCCAGTCGTTCCCGGATCGGCTCGAACGCCGCCGTCAGGTCGTTGCGCAGTTGCTGGGCAGCTCGCCCGGCAATCGGCCGCTCTTCCTTCGGCAGCCCACCCAGCTTGCGGAGGAGCAGGGTGACCTGCCCCTTCGGGCCGAGCCAGGTGGCTTCCCATTCATCTGCGGCGGCGTGGCTGTCAAGCGTGCCAAGTGCTGCCAGGGCGTCGTTCTGGATCAAGGCGATCTCTGCGGCGAGACCGTGGTCTGTGGTGGTCATGATGAAAAGAGCTCCGAACGTTCGGTGACGGACACGACAAAGCCCCCCGGCAGGGACGAGGGGCCGCCACGTGGTACCACCCTGCTTCACCGCTCCCGAATGTTTCGGGAACGATGCACTTCATGCTCTGGTAAGGGTGAGCGGCCCGGATTGCTACTGGCTTCCACGTTCGCGCTCCGGCTCGGGAGGGAATTGACGAGGGTGGCTGCGGATTCGCTTGCAGTCTGGGGCGAATCTCCCTGTTCCACCGACGGCCTCGTCCTGGCTCCGTCGTCGCCGACATTCATCTGTTGCAGCGAGTATAGCAATTGACGCCGTCGCCGAACCGTATACTCTCCGGGACGAATGAAGGACGTTCATCATGAATCGAGGGAGTAGCGGGTTGGACAGCATCATCGAGTCAATTTACGGGCGGGAGATACTCGATTCCCGCGGCAATCCCACGGTGGAAGTCGAGGTCTTCCTGATTGGCGGCGCCGTGGGCCGGGCTGCCGTCCCCTCGGGTGCATCAACCGGCGCTTATGAAGCCATCGAACTTCGCGATGGTGACAAGCAGCGCTACGGTGGCAAGGGTGTGCTGCAGGCCGTCGAGCACGTCAACACCGACCTCGCCGAAGCGGTTGTCGGTCTGGACGCGTTCGACCAGGCAGTTGTCGACAACGTCATGCGAGAGGTTGACGGCACCGAGAACAAGGGTCGTGACGGGGCCAATGCCATCCTCGGCATCTCGCTGGCTGTCGCCCGGGCTGCCGCCGAAGCCGCGGGATTGCCGCTGTACCGGTATCTCGGTGGTCCGAACGCCCGCACCCTGCCGGTTCCGATGATGAACATCCTCAACGGCGGCAAGCACGCCGAAGGATCATCGGTCGACATGCAGGAGTTCATGGTCATGCCGGTCGGCGCGACCTCGTTCCGCGAGGGCCTGCGCTGGGGCACCGAAGTCTTCCATACCCTGAAGAAGACCCTGGCCTCCCGTGGCTTCAACACCAATGTCGGCGACGAAGGCGGCTACGCCCCCAGCCTGGGCTCCAACCAGGAAGCTCTGGACCTGATCATCGAAGCGATCGAGGCGGCTGGGTACGAGCCGGGCAACGACATCGCGATTGCCCTCGACCCAGCCTCCACCGAGTTCTTCGAGGACGGGAAGTATGTTCTCGCTGGTGAGGGCCGGACCCTGGGTGCTGAAGAGATGGTCGGCTTCCTCAAGGACTGGACCGAGCGCTATCCGATCGTCTCCATCGAAGACGGACTGGCCGAGGACGACTGGAGCACCTGGACGCTGCTGACGGCCGAAATCGGCGACAAGGTCCAGCTGGTCGGAGACGACCTCTTCGTGACGAATACCAGTCGCCTCTCCCGCGGTATCGACGAGAAGGCGGCCAACGCGATCCTGGTCAAGCTGAACCAGATTGGCACGCTCACCGAAACGCTCGATGCCATCGAAATGGCGCACCGGGCCGGCTTCCGCTCGGTGACCTCACACCGTTCGGGCGAGACCGCCGACACGTTCATCGCCGACCTTGCCGTGGCGACCAACTCCGGCCAGATCAAGACCGGTGCCCCGTCCCGCGTGGACCGGGTGGCCAAGTACAACCAGCTCCTCCGGATCGAGGAAGAACTGGGCGAAGCTGCGATTTACCCCGGCAAGGCCGCCCTCCGCGGACTGTAGGACGCGCTCGAACCAAAACTGATTGTGTCTGCGAGCGCCGCCCCGGACGAGCCAATCGTCCGGGGCGGCTTGGCGTCCACCTCATACAACCGGTGGTGATAGAGCCCTCTCGCCTCGAACCCGTGGCAATGCGAAGGAGGGAGCCACGGTACGGCGGTGGTGAGAACGCTCCGCGGTAATTCTT